>JAQVMU010000034.1 GCA_028703475.1 Atribacterota bacterium
AAAAATAAGAATATATTAATATATTGTCAAGTGGGATTAAGGGGCTATTTAGCCTACAGATTGTTAAAATTGAATGGATATAAAAGTATTAAAAATCTTAGCGGAGGATATAAAACATATTATCCTACAACATGCAGACAGGATAATTGTCCACTTTACAGTTATGAAAAAATATTAAAATCAGATATTTTGGAAGCAACCTCCAAAGAATAAATGAAAAGGCAATGATTTATTTGTAGACTTATGCTGTTTAGAAGCTTTATATTATCAGGATATCCGGGATGTGTGTTTCGGCTGTTCTGATAAAATCAAATATAGAGATGGTAACAGGGATGGTTAATAAAAGAATACGAAATAAAAGCGAATTATTGAAAGCAATTGCACATCCTGTACGTCTTTGCATTATTCGCAGGTTGATTGAAAAGCCTCGCAATGTAAGTGAGATGCATAGCTGTTTAAAAAAGCCTCAGTCGACCATATCACAACATTTAGGTAAGTTAAGGGAAGCGCGGATAATTGAGGGAAAGAGAAATGGGACACATGTATGTTATAAGGTAATTAATGAAGAAGTAAAAAAAATAGTTGCTATATTATTTTCCTAAGTTATCATAAATTATTAATTATTGATTTTATTTTTTTCTCTGCCTGAGCATAATAAAAATACCCAGGAGTATTAATACTAAAGGTCCAAGAATACGGTATAATCTCTGCATTACAGGAATATTTGCTGTTTCTGTGATCAGTACAAAAAGTCCGAAAAGTATGATAATCAGACTAGTATATAATGGCCACTTTTGACCGGAAGAATTATCATCTGAGAAATGGCGGGTATGAATAGCATAAACCGGCAAAAAGGCTATTCCGATAAAAGAGAAGAACAATGGGCCTTCAAATGGTCCGAGATAAAAACTCTCATTAATTGCAGCAAACAATCCTACCATAAAGATAATACATCCGGCGATGAGAAAACCTATGGTCCCTCTTTTCTGAATTCCACCACGATAGAGATAGACGGCAAAGAAAATAATACCGATGAAAGGCAAGATCCACTGGTTATTGATCAGGTTAAAATTAGAGAGTGTCCAAAGTATTCCAATTACTATTAAAATTATTCCCATAAAGGTGTTCCTGGTAATCATTTTAGAATAACCCCCTGCAAATAGAGTGTAGTCTTTATTTTAAAAGACCCTGAATAATAAGGTCAGTCGCCTCGTTCTCATTCAACCCCCTTGCCATCAATGTCTGCAACTGTTTAGAATCTACACTACCCAAAGCAGCCTCATGTGTTATATGTGCTTTCGGGTGACTTACTTCAACGATAGGTATAGCACTTACTACGCCGTTATCTTTAATAATTTCGGTACAATCCACATGTCCTCTTGCATAAGCAGCGGAAGCGGTCAGTTTATTATAAACCTCAGCCCTGGTACTGCCGGTTGCTGCCACTCTGGAACTTAAAAATCCGCGGGCTCTTTCGCCACTTAAGTGGCCAATTTCTTTTATATTGATTATATCATTTTCTTTCCCACTGATTCTTGCAATCATTTCAAGAACACTGTCTGCTTCACAAATAGCCTCGTATTTAATATCAACTAATCCTGCACGTCCCTTTATTAATTCAAATTCAGAGTAATAATGGGCATTTTCAGAGAGATGAATTGTAGCATGAGGGTATACTTTTACTCCACCATGAGGTCCGTGAATATGTTTCTCCAGGTAACTAAACCGGGCATTTTTGCCGACTTTAATATCACCATTCATAATATGTTGAATATCAACCGCATTCGGAAAAGCACAATGTGCAAGAAAAGAAGCTGAAGAGTTCTCCATGAGTTCAGTATTGATTACCATTTTTTGAATTCCATTTTTTGGTATCATGCCAAAACACATATGTACAGGTTTTTCAATTTTAGTGTTTTTTTCAACAACAGTGTTAACTTCAACATGGTCATCAAACTCTTTTACATCAACCTTTAGTCCGGGCAAAAGATGAGATTGAACAACCTTATGCTGGTGAATAAAGATATGGGCAATATCTGGCTGTTTAAAAATATCATCAGTTTCAGTAATTTTGGACAGTTCTTTTGTTAAATCTATTTTATTCAAGGTTTACACCTTCTTTATCAGGAATATTTTTGTGTTTGCAAGGAATGCATTTATTTTCAAAATAAGGAATAATTTTTTTTGCCTCAGCCTTTTGTATTATTTCTCCGTTGCAGAACATAAAGGCATGGTCGGCCTGTTTTAAAACCGCTAAGCTGTGAGTTATAAGAACTATAGTCCTTTTCTTCTTTTTCTGTTCTTTGATAACTTCAAACATCTTATCCAGAGTTTCCACATCTATTCCAGAATCAGGTTCATCCAGTAGTACCAAATCCGGGTCCATTGCTAAGATAGAAGCTAATTCTACTTTCTTTCGCTCACCCCCGCTTAGTGTCTTATCGGCTGCACGTTGGGCATATTCATCAGGTTCTAAGCCAACCCTTTTTAATTGTTCAAAAATAAATTTATCATTTTTCTCCTTAGCGGCAGCTTTTAAAAAATCATTAATTGATAATCCTTCATAACGGGCTGGTTCCTGCCAGCCAAAAGTAATACCCATCCGGGCACGTTCATCGATACTAAGCTGACTGATATCTTTTCCCTTGAAATAAATACTACCCGTAAAATTTCTATACCCTTCCAGACCCATAATAGTTGAGGCAAGAGTTGATTTGCCTGCACCATTAGGCCCTACAATTGCATGGACATAGCCTTCCCAGATTTCCATACTGATATTTTTTAAAATTTTTTTCCCGTTTAATGATAAAGATAAATCCCGTATTTCTAACAGATTGACCATATTATCACACTTTCTAAAGTATTTTATCTAATTTTATTAATAATTTTATCACTATAACTTCTTAATTAAAAAATTTTTTTTAACTATAATAATTGTAAAGTGTACCATATAGTTCCTAAAAACATTCAATTAGGCAGTAAATTACAAAAGATTCTTTCAGATAGATTTAAGATTCAATCTTTTCCCCGTCCATATATCTGGGTTAATTCTTTTAATTTAGGAAAGGCATGTCTTTTAATTTCTGACATTTCATTTTTTGTTAACCGCCATTGCCAGTTAGAATCTGGATGAGAAGGGTAATTCATTCTGGCTTCTTCTCCTAAACCGAGGATATCCTGAACAGGAATAATGGCTAATTTTGCAACAGATGCCAGGGCAAGCCTGATTAATTCCCAGTGAGCATTTTCTAATTGAATATCTTTTCCCAGGTATTCTGTTAGCAATCTTTTCTGTGCCTTTCTTATCTCCTTTTGTAGCCATCCCTGAATAGTATTATTGTCATGGGTACCAGTGTACACTATACAATTTTTTATATAATTATGAGTAAGATGTATATTATGTGGGAAGTTTTCCTCGTCAAAACCAAATTGAAGTACACGCATTCCCGGTAATCCCAATTTTTCAATAACTTTTACCACTTCTTCGGTAATCACTCCCAGGTCTTCGGCAATAAAGGGCAGCTGGGGATAATTCTTTTTTAACATTTTAAAGAAGGCATTCCCGCCACCGGTTACCCATTTTCCCTTAATAGCGGTTTTTTCACCTGCGGGAATTTCCCAGTAAGCTATCAATCCCCGAAAATGGTCAACTCGCAATAAATCCACTATTGATAGGTTATGGCTGATTCTGTTTTTCCACCATTCAAAATCCTGTTTGCGATGTGTAAACCATTTATAGACTGGATTTCCCCAGAGCTGTCCGGTTTTACTGAAATAATCAGGAGGGACTCCCGCTTTAAAAGAGGGAGCTTTATTTTTATCTAACTTGAACAATTCAGGGTTTGACCAGACATCTGCACTGTTGTGAGTAACATAAATAGGCATATCACCGATTATTTTAATTTTATTCGCTTTGCAATAATTCTTAAACTTTTCCCATTGTCGGTAAAATAAAAATTGAACAATCTTTAGTTTTTTAATTTCTGATTTTCTTTTTTTAGTCAAGGATATCAGAGAAATATTTTTACGGTCTCTTATCTCAGCAGGCCATTTATTCCATATTTGAGAATGGAATTGAGAGCGTAATATTTCAAAAAGTACATAATTATCCAACCAGAAGGTTTGTTTCTGGCAGAAATCTTCAAATTCATACTGAAATTTATTTGTTTTATTAAATATTTCACATGATTTTGCAAGCATTTTTTTCTTCATGGTATATACTCCAGGAAAGTCTATATGAGTTTTTTCCGGGAGATAATAACTTTTTAAATCATCTTTAAATATTAAGCCATCATGATAGAGTAATTCCGGGCTGATAAAAAGAGGGTTACCTGCAAAAGCAGAGTAAGAATAATAAGGGGAATTACCATGCTGTAATTCTGTAGGATTTAAAGGTAAAATTTGCCAGAAATGTTGTCCATTTTTTTTTAGAAGATCTGCAAAAGAATATGCTGTTGGTCCCAAATCTCCAATACCAAACTTTGAAGGCAAAGAGGAGATATGGAATAATATTCCACTGCTACGGCTATTCTTCAATTTAATTCTCCTTTTTATTTAGCATTGTTATTTGAGTTATAACTTCTATGATTCAATCTAATATCTTTTATAATTTTAAAACTGTATCCGCGAGAAGGATTAAACTGGATATGACAAATTTATAAAAGAATTTTAATTAAGATACTCCAACACTTAGCATTACTCCTAATTTTTTAAATTCTCCCAACCATATGTTTGCATTTTTATTTCCCTCAATATTTTTTTCCTGGTAAACAGGTATTAATTCCTGTTTCATTTTAAAATATATATTTTGAGCTTTCCAGGGATAAAAAGCAACATCTATATTTTCAAGTATATTTAGAGTATCAGTTATAGCTTGAATATGCTCAATATCATCGTGTTGAGCTTGTAATCTTTCTAATGCACTATTTACCCATCGCTCAATATTATATGCCAGTGTAATTTTATCTATCTTGATGGACCAGTCTTGAATTTCCTCCACCAGTTTTTTTAGTCTTTCCAGATCTATATTAATCTCTGAGAAGGTACTGTTTAATTCAAGATTAATAGCCTGTTGAGTTATAACTGATAACGAATGCGGAATTGGAATATTCAGTTGTTTCAAGAAATTCATGATAGCATAATTATCCGTATATATTTTTCTAATAGTCCTTTCAGCCTCTTCCTTGTCGGGCTGAACTATTTTCTGAATGACCTTTCTCTGTTCATCTTTAAATAAATACCAGAGAGAATAACTGTTAGTTTTAAAATATTTATCCATCAATCGAATAATATTCACTACATTGACCTGGCTGAAAGCTGTTTTGATTTCTTTGACCATTTCCCGGTAGGTTTGTTCATCCTGATAACGCCTAACTCCACCGTTCACATTATGGTCTCCTAAATGTAGAACGGCGAAACTTATTTTATCCTGTTCCAGAGTAACGTTTGAGTTGATAATGGTTTGCCCGATCGCTAATTTTAATTGACCTTTTTCAGAGCGTTCCACTTCATCTTCCAGGATTTGGTAAGAATAAATATTTTTTTGTTTACCGTTAAATAAGGTAGAGACAGCATAATGTGCGCCAACCCTTAGTAAATCAATTACTGCCGGTTGAACTATTTTTTCATAGATTTTGGCTCCGTTTTTATATCTGTGAACATTACTGGGAGCCTGGCTTAACCTTTCCATATATTCTGGCTCTAAATCAATGTCATGCAATTCTTTTGCTAATTGCATGCAGCGGGCAGAATAATGCATAACCTGGATTGTTTCGATGCCCGATATTTCATCAAAGAACCAACCGCAACTGGTATACATGAGCATGGCGTTCCTTTGCATTTCCAGGTATTTTAAGGCTTTAATTTTTTCCTCCCGGTCAAGAGAGTGGCTGGCAAATTGATTAAAGAAGTTATCTATATTTTCTGTATTCCGGTTAAGAATAACATTTATATATTCATTTCTGGCCTGCCATACATCCTGGAAATAGACTGAAGCCCCTTCTTCAAAGAGATTAATTGTCTTATCTCTTAACCAGTCCATGGTTTCCCGAAGTGGTTTTCTCCATTTTTGATGCCAATCTGGATTCATGCCGGTATTACAGCCATTGTCATTTCTCCAGCGTTCAATTCCATGAACACAACTCCAGGAGGTGTTATCAACAATCTGTGCTTCATAAGTTGGTGGGTGTAACTCCAGGTATTCTCCGTAATTGGTTATTTTCGCCAGCTGATTCTTTTCAATATGATTTAAACAGAAGGATAACGCCATATCCCCAAAACGATGATGGTGTCCAAAGGTTTCTCCGTCAGTAGCCATATGTACTATTTCCGGTTTTTGATCATCCATAGAAAAATTACCTAATAGACTATCAGCAAATTTTTTGCCATCACGCAAAAGACCCCCAAAACTGACTTCATGAGCCAGGGCTCCATTATAAAAGAAAATATTAATTGATTTACCAGATGGTAAGTTACATAAATATGGTTGTCGAAAATCGATATTACCTTCTCTTATCTCTTGCCATTGACTTTCTTTATCTATCTTTTTCACTCTTGATGCTTGATGAGGTGCGAGAATAGTATATTTAATTCCCAATTCAGCAAGGATTTCCAGGGTATCATAGTTTACTGCTGTTTCCGGAAGCCACATGCCTTCCGGGTAACGTTCGAAACGCTCCTGGAAATCTTTAATTCCCCAATATGCCTGAGTATATTTGTCTCTTTCATTAGCCAGGGGCATAATCATATGATTGTAAGCCTGGGCAATAGCTGATCCATGTCCGTTAAATTTTTCCACACTGGCTTTATCTGCATCTAAAATTGATTGATATATTTCCGGTTGATGTTTTTTCATCCACGAGAGTAAAGTTGGTCCAAAATTAAAACTTATACTGCTATAATTGTTGACAATTCGAATGATGTCTCCTTCCCCATCCAGAATGCGGGAGGCGGTATTGGTTTTATAACATTCTTCTGATATCCGTTCATTCCAGTCATGGAAGGGATAGGCAGAATCCTGCAGCTCAATATCTTCCAACCAGGGGTTTTCCCTGGGTGGCTGGTAAAAGTGCCCATGAATGCAAATATATTTATTCTTTTCCATTTTTAGCTTGCTCACTCCTTTTTCAGTATAAAAAAGATTAATAGGGCTTTAGAATTATATCATCCTTTCTGTAAAGATATCAGGTGCAAATATTTTTTTCTCAAATTACTTTTTGATTATTATTAATAAATAGCTCGATAATATATTATAGTGCTAAAAATTAATCAACAGAGTTAACTGCAATCTTTTTTAAAAAAAGGATACCAAGAGGTGGTATAGTTACATTAATAGAAAAATCAAATCCATGCATAGGGGCCGGAGTGGCTTTAACTTTACCCATGTTTCCCTGTTCGCTTCCCCCGTATGGAGAGCCATCACTATTGAGAATTTCCCTCCAGATTCCATTTTCAGGAACCCCAATACGGTAATTGTACCAGGGTGTAGGAACAAAATTACAGATAACTATTAATTTTTCTTTTTTATTTTTGTCTATTCTAAGAAAAACCAGTACACTATGGTTCCAGTCATTACTCTCTATCCATTGAAAGCCTGAACTTTCAAAATCTACTTCATGCAAAGTTTTTTCTTCTCTGTAGACACGATTAAGGTCTTGCGCCCATTTTAATAATCCAGCATGCTTTTCGTCTTGAAGCAGATGCCAGTCCAGGGAATAGTCATGTTGCCATTCCTGCCTTTGTCCGAATTCACTACCCATAAAAAGGAGTTTTTTCCCTGGATGCGCATACATATAGCCTAATAAAAGTCGTAAATTAGCAAATTTTTGCCAATCATCCCCGGGCATCTTTTCTAATAATGATTTTTTACCATGAGTGACTTCATCGTGAGATAAAGAAAGAATAAAGTTTTCATTAAAAGCATATAAAAGACTAAAAGTGAGTTCTTGATGATGATATTTACGATATATAGGATCTCTGGCGAAATAGGATAGAGTGTCATGCATCCAGCCCATATTCCATTTCATACCAAAACCAAGACCACCCAGGTATATAGGTCTGGAAACCATAGGCCAGGCAGTAGATTCTTCGGCAATCATCTGTATATCGGGGAAGAAGGAATAGCAATTCTCATTTAATTTTTTAATAAAGTTTATTGCTTCTAAATTTTCCCTGCCGCCGAAACGGTTTGGTATCCATTCCCCTTCTTTTCGGGAATAATCCAGATAAAGCATGGAGGCAACAGCATCCACACGCAAACCATCAACATGGTAGTAATCCAGCCAGAAGAGTGCACTGCTTATTAAGAATGATTGCACTTCTTTTCTGCCATAATTAAAGATGTAACTATTCCAGTCAGGATGAAATCCCTGCTTCGGGTCAGCATGTTCATACAAGTGGGTGCCATCAAAATAAACCAGGCCATGTTCATCTCCCGGAAAATGAGAAGGTACCCAATCTAAAATTACACCAATTCCTTGCTGATGCATATAATCAACAAAGTACATAAAATCCTGGGGTGTGCCATAACGACTGGTAGGAGAAAAGTAACCTATTTTTTGATAACCCCAGGAACCGTAAAAGGGGTGTTCCATCACCGGCAAGAGTTCTACATGGGTAAAACCATTTTCTTTGCAATAATAGGCTAATTCAATAGCTAATTCCCGGTAATTCAGGAAATCATTTTCTGGTTTTAGTTTTCTACGCCAGGAACCAATATGTACCTCATAAACCGAAAATGGTTGATCTAATTGATTTTTTTCTTTTCTCTCTTCCATCCAGATCTGATCCTGCCATTGATATGATAAATCCCATAATACAGATGCTGTCAAAGGTGGTTTTTCACCATAAAAGGCATAAGGATCTCTTTTGTCTACACAATATTCCTGGTATCTGGATGTAATATGATATTTATATTTATCCCCATTTTTCAGGTTGGGTATAAAGCCTTCCCAGATACCACTTCCACTGTGTAGTTGCTGTAATTTGTGATCGTTGGATTTCCAATCATTAAAATCACCAATCACTGAAACAGATTTAGCGTTAGGAGCCCATACTGCGAAATGGAAGCCATTTTTACCATTTTTTGCTATTGGATGTGCTCCTAAATGTTTGTATAACTGATAATGTGTTCCTTCATTAAAAAGAAAAATATCATCTTTACTCAGTATGGACTCTGTATGTAAAATCTTATTCTTTTTCTTCATTCTGAATCGCTCCTATTTCATATAGTATACCTTTTAGAGGAATTGCTAACCAGTCAGGCCGGTTATTTATCTCATAACCTACTTCATATACTGATTTTTCCAGCAAATAAATAGATAGTAATTTACTTATATCTTCTTTATCTTCAGGGATAATTGTCGAAGATTCAATATTTTTCAGATAAGCAACAAGAAAAGTTTTACTTACAAAGTAAGTCCATAATTTTGCCCAATATTCCAGATCTTCATATTCTCCTGTGATTTTTTCCTGTATTAATGGAGCAAAAGCTGCATAATGGAAAGATCGGAGCATTCCCGCTACATCCTTTAATGGCGAGCGTTTGAGTCTTCTTTCTCCTAAAGGTCTGGCAGGTTCACCCTCAAAGTCAATAATATAAAAGTCATTCCCAGTATAAAGAACCTGACCCAGGTGATAATCACCATGTACTCTTATTTTTTTAGCTTTGATTTTTTTGGACAAGATCTTTTTACAATGATTAATAATGGTGGACTCTAAAGAAAGGACCTCTTCCAGGTCTTTCTTAATATTTTCCGGACATCTATTGAGATTTTTATTCAAAGTCAAAAATACTCTTTTTACTAAACTTTGGATTGATTGATAAAGAGATCTTTGATAAAGCAGGGAATAAGATTCAGGCTTAAAGTCAGGATTTTGAGTAGGTCTTGCTAATGCCTGATGCAATTCTGCTGTTCTCTTGCCAAGCTGGTAAGCCATTTCTATAAATGGTGCACCAATCAATTCCAGCATTATTTCCGGAATGTCATCTTCAAGTTTTTCAAAGAAAGATGATGGAAGAACAGGATACTTTTCAATCTGGGTTATTTTAGACAATACCCTTTCATAATACCTAATAATATAATCTTGTGCATAATCCCACATATTTCCTTCACTCTGTACAAAAGGATATAGAATTCCCAGAGTTAAAAGTGAACCATCTTTTTTCTGGTATTCTATTGCCCCGGCAAAAGATGGGATATTTTTGTAATCAGTTTTCTCAGTAATATATTTTACTATTTCTAAGTCAGGATTAATACCCTCATCCAGTTTTCGGAATAATTTATATATCAGTTCATGACCATATAAGATTGATGTATTACTTTGCTCTGTATTTAAAGGATTAGATTGTTCAAAAGACTCTATTTTTCTCCGAATATTTTTGAAATATTTGCCGGGATAGGCTTTTAATTTTCCTTCAGAGGTTTTTATGACTCTCCTTTTAGCAACAAATTGAAGGATGGTCTGATGGAAATCCTTATCCAGCACTGAATCATAGATAATTCCATCTCCCTTTGAGGATTGGTATTGAAGTAAGACTAAATTTGGTTTTTCCTGTAATATAGTTGCCGCTTTATCAATTTCTAAAAAAGATAAAGGAAGGTGATAATATTCCTCAGGTCCATAAGCATAAGTAACTTTTAAAATAAGTATTAAAGAGTTACTATTCTGATTTTTAATGGGAATTGTTTCAGTGATATTAATCTTTAATATTTTTTTAGATTTACTGCCAAACCATCTTTGTACCTTCAAAAATTCCGGTAATATTTGATTTTCAATTCTTGACTTTGTTCTATTACCAAATAGGTCCAGCCATTTTTTCTTGGATTTCATAACCGGAATTTGATTACCTGCTTTTTCTTTGACAGTTTCTTCCTCTTTTTGTAATACAAACCAGAAATAGTCATAGAAACCCATGGTCATTACATAAGGCTTATCCTGGATAATTGGGAATTGATTCTTGCTGAATATTTCTATTGGATGATATCCTGCATATTCAGATAAATTCAATTCTGCTAGTTGGGAAAAGCGGGAAAGATTTATAACAACTAAAATTATTTCATCTTCATACTTACGGATAAAGGCAAGAATTTTAGGATTATCAGGTTGTAAAAATTGTATGCTACCCCTTCCGAAAGCCTTATAGTTCTTGCGCATATTTATGACTCTTTTCATCCACCAGAAAAAAGAAGTTTGATTTTGTTCCTGGTTTTCTACGTTTACAGTTTGATAATGATAGGCAGGGTCAATGATAACCGGTAAGTATAGTTTCTGGGGATTAGCCCGGGAAAAACCAGCATTCCTGTCAGCGCTCCATTGCATTGGAGTTCTAACCCCATCACGATCACCCAAAAAATGATTATCTCCCATTCCGATTTCATCACCATAATAAATAGTAGGAGTACCCGGGAGAGAAAACAGCAATATTTTCATTATTTCCATTTTTCTGCGATGGTTTTCCAATAAGGGTGCCAAACGTCTTCTGATACCTAAATTTATACGGGCAGAAGTATCTCTGGCATACACCCGGTACATGTAATCCCGCTCCTCATCTGTAACCATCTCCAGGGTTAGCTCATCATGATTTCTCAGGAATAGTGACCATTGGCAGTTGTCCGGGATATCGGGTGTTTGTTCTAAAATGTCTATAATCGGGAAGCGGTCTTCCATTCTCAAAGCCATAAACATACGGGGCATAAGAGGAAAGTGGAAGGCCATATGACAGGCATCGCCATTACCGAAATAGCGAATAGCATCTTCAGGCCATTGATTGGCTTCTGCCAATATCATACGATTCTTATATTTCTGATCTACATAAGCTCGCATTTTTTTTAAAAAGTCCAGTGATTCAGGGAGATTTTCACAATTAGTACCCTCTCTTTCAAAAAGATAAGGTACAGCATCTAATCTCATTCCATCCACACCCATTTTCATCCAGAAATCAATTACATTTAAAATGGCTTTTTGCACGTCAGGGTTATCATAATTTAAATCCGGTTGATGAGAATAAAACCTATGCCAGAAATATTTATCATTTTCCGGGTCCCTGGTCCAGTTTGAAGTTTCAAAGTCCTGAAAGATTATGCGAGCATCCTGGTACTTATCCGGGGTGTCACTCCAGACATAAAAATCCTGCCATTTTTTTGGAGCATTTTTTTTGTGAGCCTTCTGGAACCAGCTATGCTGGTCAGATGTGTGATTTAAAACCAGCTCAATAACTACTTTTATTTCTCTTTTGTGGGCTTCCCTGAGAAAGTTTTTAAAATGGCGCATATTTCCATAATGTTGGTGGATGCTATAATAATCTGCAATATCATATCCATCATCTTTCAGTGGAGAAGGGAAAAAAGGTAGTAACCAGATAGTATTAATACCTAAATTTTCCAGATAGTCGAGTTTTTCAGTTAATCCCCTGAAGTCTCCAATACCATCACCGCTTTTATCAAAGAATGTTTTTACATGGAGCTCATAAATTATTGCATCCTTATACCACAAAGGGTTTTCCATAGATTCTTCCTGGCTAATCATCTGCTTCCTCCTAGTTAAAATAATCAAATTGATTTTCTTTTTTTAAGTGTTTTTTTATTCTTATTATATGTGCTGGTAAAATATGAGGGTTAAGTTCAACATAATTATATTCACCCTGCCAGACATATTGCCCCCCACCCAATAAATCATGAGCCAGGAAAGAATGGTCCTCTGAAATTCCCAGTTCATAGAGTGGCACTTTTATCCAGCCCGACTGTGTATAGTTGGGATCCAGATTAACAATAATCAGGATAGCATCTGTTTTTTGTTCATTAAATTTTACGTAGTATAGTAATTGGTTGTTTTCCACTGGTAAAAAATTAATATTATTCGTTTTATGAAATTCCGGGTTTTCCTTTCTAATTTTATTAATTTTGGTAAATAGATTGCGTGTGCTTTCTTTTACTTCTTCCGGTGCCCAGGATTTCAGTTCATACTTTTCTGAATTATAGTATTCTTCCTTACCATTGATAGCCTTGTTAATGAATCGCTCATAGGGAGGCCCATAAATACCGTAGTTAGATGACAATGTCGCTGCCAGTATGAATCTAATAATAAAGGCAGGGCTACTGTCAGCCTGTAAGTATTCAGACAGAATATCCGGAGTGTTAGGCCAAAAATTAGGGCGGAAAAAGTCTTTTACCGGAGTTTGGGTTAATTCAGTTAAATATTCAATTAATTCCTGTTTAGTATTCCGCCAGGTAAAATAAGTATAAGATTGAGTGAATCCCAGTTTAGCTAATCTATACATTACTTTAGGTCTGGTGAAGGCTTCTGCCAGAAATAATATATCCGGATAATCTTTTTTAATATTATTAATTAACCATTCCCAGAACAGAAAAGGTTTGGTGTGGGGATTATCAACTCTAAATATTTTAACTCCCTGTTTAATCCAAAAAATAACAATGTTCTTTAATTCTTCCCATAAGCTTTGCCAGTTCTCTGTTTCAAAATTTAAAGGGACAATATCCTCATATTTTTTAGGTGGATTTTCAGCATACTGAATTGTTCCGTCTACACGCCAGCGAAACCATTCAGGGTGTTCTTTTATATAAGGATGATCGGGTGAACATTGGAATGCTAAATCCAGGGCGATTTCCATCTCATATTCAGCTGCTTTTTGGACTACTTTCTGAAAATCAGAAAAGTCTCCAAGTTGGGGGTGAATGGCCATATGTCCACCCAATTTGCTCCCGATAGCCCAGGGACTGCCCGGATCATTTTTACCTGTAATGACAGAATTATTTTTCCCTTTACGGTGGATGATACCAATAGGATGTATTGGTGGAAAATATAATACATCGAAACCCATCTGGGCAATTTCCGGTATTTTTTGCAAGACATCCTGGAAATTACCATGTTGTCCTGCCTTGTCTGAGCAGGAGCGGGGAAAAATTTCATACCATGCGCTATAACCGGCTCTTTTTCTATCCACAGTCACTTTTAAAATGTTATTGTAATAAGTGATATGGTTTTGTACAGGGTATTTTTGTAAAAATTCATCAGTTAAAATATTTTTTAATTTTTTAATTAAAGTATCCTGTTCTTTACCTATTTGAATAAGTGTAATTACCTTTTGAATCTCCGCTTTCTTATCCGGCTCCTGAATCTGTTTCATAGATTCAGCCAGGATGGAAAGGCCGCTTTTTATATCAATAATAATATTATTGCCGACTGTTGACTTTTTTTGAATATCCTTCCACCAGGTTGAAAGATGGTCAATCATTGCCTCCACGGTGTATTCATATATTCCAGATTGGCTGACTGAAAAGGAAGCCTGCCAAAAATCATTTACAATGAATTCCATTGGCTTCTTTTCCCATTTCTGGTCCCCCTGTTTTCGAAAGAGCAGATTTGCCAGAAGCTGGTCATGTCCGTCAGCATAAATATCAGCAGAAACTACAATTCTCTCCCCCTCAGTTCTTTTAATGTTGAATTTACCATTATTTATTTCAGGTTGTACATTTTCAATTACAACCCTTTGTTTTCCGTTAATATCTCTTAACTGTGTAATTTTAAAAATCCTTTCTGTTTTTATTCTGTTGTTAATTTTCCAGAAATTTTGTAATTGATTTCAACATACCATAAGGAGAACGAGACATCTTCATCCTTCTTGCCAGTTCTTTTTCCCCGAATACATCCCGTATCCAGTTAGCAAAATCATTATTTTTTCTGCTCACATGATAATTAAATACTTCTATATCCATATTTGCCAGTTGATCCAGCAATTCTGCCAAATTTTTTATTGGAATACCATTTTTTATATAAAAATACTGTTCTATTGATTCCGCTTCCTGGTAAATATCAATTTTTGCAGGCTTCTCAGTCATCTTATCCTCCTTCAAATAAATAGAATATTTCCATTATTACTTCGTGTTACATTCTGGCTGTTTCGAAATGGTATGAATATTGTGTAGAGTTTCAAAACTGTAATGGATTTGTATTACTTAATATTAATAGCTATATTTTATTGGCTAAGAACAAAAAGTCAATCTTTTTATTGATTTAATGATATATTTCACTAATTTTTAAATTATTCGGTTCTTCAGCAAAACAATCCTGGAAAGATAATATTTATTGTATTGTCCCACTTTTAATTAATATTATAGAATAAAAAACACTTAATTCAAAATTAAACTATTTAAAAATATCCCAATCTTTCTTGAATAGTTTAACCTAAACTATAAGATATTTTTTAGAAAGCTTATAGCACAGCCAGATAACTATAGTATATGATATACTATAGTTAAAAACTATTGTCTTAGATAATAATATTCAGAAAAAATCCATTGCTAAAATTTAATATTGTATGAAAAAAAAGATAGAAATAGCTAAAGAAGTAATTTATAATAATTCAAGTATTTTCAGGTGCCCAATTTGTAAACAGAAAATGATTCTTCAAGAGAATTCCCTGCTCTGTAGAAATGCTCATTGTTTTGATTTGTCAAAAAATGGTTATATAAATCTGTTAAGAAATCCAGGCTATTCAAAATATAATAAGGATTTATTTAATGCCAGGAAAAAAATTTTACAGAATGATTTTTTCAAAAAACTGATAGTGGAGATTGGCAATTTTATTGTAAAGGTTATAAAAAATAAACAATTACCAGATTTAAGGATATTAGACACTGGTTGTGGGGAAGGAACTAATTTAGTAAGTATATCCAAATTTATTAGAGAAAAATCAGAAATTAATCCTGTCGGAGTAGGTATTGATATCTCTAAAGAAGGGATTTGGATTGCTGCCAGAGAATATCCTGGATACATCTGGTGTGTTGCTGATCTTGCAGATAGTCCATTAAATGATAAACAGTTTTATTTTATTCTAAATATTTTGTCTCCGGCTAATTACTCTGAATTTGGCAGACTCCTGAATGATGATGGATTTTTAATAAAAATTATTCCAGGAACTTTTTATCTGCAGGAAATTAGAAAAATATTTTATCCAAAAAATGAAAAAAAATATCCATCCAGCGAAGAAACTATTAAACTTTTTCGAAAAAATTTTACTATAATAAAGCAACAAAGAATAACCTATCAGCAGAAAATAGAGAACAATAATATCCCGTGTCTTATTGAAATGACCCCCCTTTCCTGGAAATTTAAAAGAAATAACGAGGAAATTGAAGGACTTAAATTTCCAAAAATAAACGTTATAACGATAGATTTAATTATTTTAATCGGGAAGAAATAATATTTAATTGATTCTCTTTGGAAATTGCCTTAATTGCTTGCTATAATATAAATATCTGCAAATATCCGTAAAATAGTTTTCGAAGGATTCAAAATGGCCGAAGAAAGAAAAGGAAACGATAAAAAATTTGACTTAAACGAGAAACAAATAGTAAGTGCACTTATGGATTATTGTACAGATAGTATATATTTTAA
>JAQVMU010000035.1 GCA_028703475.1 Atribacterota bacterium
CAGGTGATAACATAACAATTACCGGTGAGTTGATTACTCCTATTGCTATGGAAAAAGGAGTACGCTTTGCTATTCGTGAAGGTGGAAGAACCATTGCAGCCGGTGTTGTTACTGAAGTAGTTGAATAAATATAAGTAACCGAATAAAAATAAATATATTTAAAATAACAAGAAGAAATTAAGACTGGGCAAAAGTCCAGTCTTAATTGTTGAAGTAATAGATAATAAAAAAATAAATATAAATAATAGTTACTTATTTTAAAAGAAGATTGAATAACAATAAATATACATTATTTCTTGACAGTTATGCTAAAATATGTTAGATTAAATTTCGTTAATTTCTTCCGAATTATAAGGAGCGAATAATGAGGCAAAGGATAATATTAGCTTGTACAGAATGTGATAATCGTAATTATAATAAATATAAGAATAAAAAAAACACTTCAGGAAGAATTTCTTTAAAAAAGTACTGCAAGTTTTGTAAGAAACATACGGTGCATAAAGAGACCAAATAAAATTAATCTTATAAATATAAATACAGGAAAAATACAGGTCCGTAGCTCTAACGGGAGAGCACCGGACTCCAAATCCGGGGGTTGCAGGTTCAAATCCTGCCGGGCCTGCCATATAATTAAGATATATTAGGTAATTGGAAAAAACTAATATTTTTATTACAGAAAAAGGTGTTTTAATGAAATCAAACAATTTATTTCATAAGATAATAAATTTTATTAAAGAAGCAAGGGCAGAATTAAAAAAAGTTACATGGCCTAACAGAAAACAATTAGTAAGCAGTACCATTGTTGTTATGATTACCGTCGTTTTAGTGGCTATTTTTTTAGGTATAGTTGATTTAATTTTTTCCCGCGTTGTTACAATTATCTTGCAGTAAGCTATGGGTAAGCATAAAAATATAATCTTCTATAATTGGAGTGTGATGACTTATAATTAGAACTATTGAGGAAAAGAAATGGTATGTTGTTCATACCTATTCTGGTTATGAAAATAAAGTAAAAGCAAATCTTGAACAACGCGTTAAATCGATGGGAATGGAAGACCAAATATTTCAGGTTTTAATTCCAACTGAGAAAGTGTTAGAAACAAAATCGGGGAAAAAAAGGTATGTTCAAAAAAAAGTATTTCCCGGTTATGTAGTTGTTGAGATGAAAATGAATAATGAATCGTGGTATGCTGTAAGAAATACTCCTGGTGTTACCAGGTTTGTAGGTTCCGGAGGTAAACCAGTTGCTTTAAACAATAGTGAAATAAAAAATATACTAAAGCAAATGGGCAAGGGAGAAAAGAAACCAAAAATTGATTTAACCGTTGGTACAAGTGTGAATATTATTACCGGGCCTTTTACAGGGTATACCGGTAAAATTAGTGAAATTGATAATCAAAAGAGCAAATTAAAAGTTTTATTAACTATTTTTGGAAGAGAAACCTCGGTTGAATTAGAATTTACAGATGTGGAGAAATATTAAGAATAATCACATTTTTATTATGAAAGATTATTGTGAATGATAATATAAAAGCTTGATTATGATTTATTTACAACTTTTTGGCAGCACAAAAAATCATAAAAACGAGGCAAGAACAAGAAGAGGTATAAGATAAATGGCAAAAAAAATTATTGCAAATATAAAATTACAAATTCCGGCAGGAGCTGCAAATCCTGCACCACCGGTTGGTCCCGCATTAGGACAACATGGTTTAAATATCATGGAGTTTTGTAAAGCTTTTAATGCAAAGACAAAACAAGATATTGGTACGGTTATTCCCGTAATTATAACTGTTTATCAAGATCGTTCCTTTGATTTTATTTGTAAAAAACCACCTGTATCCTTTTTATTAAAAGAAGCAGCCAAGTTAGAGAAAGGCTCAGCTGAGCCTAATAAAACCAAAGTAGCCAAGATTAGTCGTGATGCAGTTAAACAAATTGCTGAAACTAAAATGCCAGATTTAAATGCTAATGATATAGAAGGTGCAATGAAGATTGTTGAGGGAACTGCCAGAAGTATGGGAATTGAAATAGAATAGTTATTTCAATAATTCAATATAATAGACTTTTTTAAAAGTAAATAGAGTGGGAGGATTTATTCCAATATAACCACCAGGAGGAAATAATGTCTAAAAAAAGAGGAAAAAAATTTAAAGAAATAAGTAATAACTATGACAAAACAAAATTATGTACTATTGAAGAGGCCGTAAAATTAGTCAAAGAACTAAGCTGGGTAAAATTTAATGAATCGGTAGATGTAGCAATACGTTTAGGGATAAATACCAAGCATTCAGAAGAACAAGTTAGAGGAGCGGTCGATCTTCCTCATGGTACCGGTAAGGATATTAAAGTTGTGGTTATCGCACAAGGAGAAAAAGTTAAAGAAGCAGAAGAGGCCGGTGCAGATTTTGTTGGTGGCGAAGACCTGGCAGAGAAAATCCAAAATGGATGGACTGATTTTGATGCTGCCATTGCTACTCCGGATATGATGAAAGTAGTTGGAAAGTTAGGACGGGTTTTAGGACCACGAGGGTTAATGCCAAACCCAAAAGTTGGAACAGTTACCTTTGATGTAAAAGAGGCAATTACCTCTGTTAAAAAAGGTAAAGTTGAATACCGGGCAGACCGTTTTGGAATAGTGCATTCAATGATTGGCAAGATAAATTTTGAAGACGAAAAGTTGATTGAGAATTTTAAAGCAATAATGGATGCCATTATTAAGGCTAAGCCTGCATCCTCAAAAGGGCGTTACCTGATAAGTGTTTCATTGTCTTCAACTATGGGTCCGGGTATCAGGCTTGATACTACAAAGCTTTTAGCATAAAATAACTAAAAATAAATAAATATTGATATTTCCTTAGACCGCAGGTATCAAAAAGATGATTTAAATGGTTCAACCGACCTGCCGAGGAGTTAAGATTATATAAATCCTTCCTTGACATTGTCTAAGGTAAGGATTTTTTATTATTAATATAATAAGAGAAAGGAGGAGTCTCATTGCCACTTAACAAGGAAGAAAAAAAGTTAGTTGTAGAAGAATTATGCGAAGAATTTAAAAAATCTTCAGGTATCGTCCTTACTGATTATAAAGGACTTGATGTTGAATTAATAAATAAAATCAGAAGCGACCTTAGGACAAACAATATCAGGTATAAAGTTTATAAAAACACTTTAATTAAGAGGGCTGCCAATGAAACAGGGTTTGGTAGTTTTGTAGGGGACTTATCAGGATGCACTGCTATTGCTTTTTCTGAAGATGAACCAATATTAGTGGTAAAATTGTTAAATCAATTTTACCAGCAAAATAAGGAAAAATTTAAACTTAAAAGAGCTCTAATAGAAGAAAAAATATTTTTTGAAGAGGAATTAGATAGAATTGCTAATTTACCTACAAAAGAGGAATTATTATCCAAAATGTTAGGTAATTTAAAATCACCTATTACCTCTTTTGTTTTTATTTTAAAATCCCCAATCTATGGACTGGTGAATGTACTGGAACAGATAAGAAAACAAAAGGAAAATACTGATAAGTAAAAATATTTATTCTATTATTAATATTTAAACACAACACAAAGATGAGAGGAGGTGAAAGAATTGGCAGAAAAGCAAGAAGAAAAAGTAGAAATAAAACAAGGTGATGAAAAAAAAGAAGCTTCTCAGAGCAAACCAGAAGAAAAAAAAGAAAAAAAAGCTACCGAAAGCAGCACTGTTAAAGATATTATAGAGAAAGTAGAAAACCTAACTGTTTTGGAATTAGCTGACCTGGTGAAAGCTCTAGAAGATAAATTTGGTGTGAGTGCAGCAGTTCCTGTTGCAGCACAGGCGGCAGCACCTGCCCAAGGAGGAAATGCTGCTCAAGAAGAAGAAAAGACTGAGTTTGATGTTATTCTAAAAGACGTGGGCGCAAATAAGATTAAGGTTATCAAAGAAGTTAGAGCAGCAACCGGACTTGGTTTAAAAGAATCTAAAGATCTCGTTGAAGGAGCACCAAAACCAGTAAAAGAAAAAATTGAGAAGAAAGATGCCGATGCTCTAAAAGAAAAATTGGAAGCTGTTGGCGCAACTGTAGAAATAAAATAATAATATATTTAAAGAGTAGTAATGTTAAATGTCATTTTTATAATGATTAATTATTATTCAGTTAAAATAGTAAGAAGATACCCTGAATAAATATTTTGGGTATCTTCTTGACTTTTTATTATTATAATGTTAACATATTAATTTGCATATTAATTTAAAAAGGTTGGTGCTAAAAGTGCAGAATAAAAAATTAAAAATAATAGATTATTCAAAAATAGATAGTTTTATTGACCCACCTCACTTTCTTGATATTCAGAAAAATTCTTATAAGAAATTTTTACAGGAAGATATCCCTGCAGAAAAAAGACAAAATATAGGTTTGCACAAAGTATTTAGAGATGTATTTCCTATTCAAGATTTTACCGGAAATCTGATATTAGATTATGTTCATTATTCAATAAAAGATAACAAATATTCCCCCCTTGAATGCTGGGAGAGAGGTAGTACGTATTCTGCACCGTTAGAAGTAAGAATTAGCCTGGTAAATAAAAAGACAGGAGAAATAAAAGAGCAGGATGTTTTTATGGGTGAAATACCCTTAATGACTGAAAGTGGAAGTTTTATTATAAACGGAGCTGAAAGAGTTATCGTAAACCAGCTTATACGGTCTCCCGGTATTTACTATGGTATCGATGAATCCGGTACTAATAAATCATTATACAATTATAGAATTATTCCTAACCGTGGTTCCTGGTTAGAATTTGGTTTTGATACCAACAATATGATCTATGTTCGTATTGATAAAAAAAGAAAAATACCAGCCACTGCCCTGTTGAGGGCGTTAGGTTACGAGAGAAATGAAGATATTATGGAATTATTTGATAATTGCGAGATTATTCAGGAAACATTATCAAAAGACAATACCCATAGCAAAAGAGAAGCACTAATTGAAATATTTAGAAAATTAAGACCAAGCGAACCTCCCACCGACAGAAATACTCGACAACTTTTAGATAGATTGCTTTTTGATTCGAAGAGGTATGACTTGGCTGATGTTGGACGTTACAAAGTAAACCAGAAATTAAGTATTCAGAATAGAATATTAGATAGAACAACCTCCAAAGCAGTAGTCGATCCGGAAACCGGACGAACTTTGGTTAAGAAAAATACTCTTATTAATCAAAAAATAGCTGAGACAATAAGAAAATCGAATATTGAAAAAGTATATGTATTTAATAATAATGATGAGGAAATCGCAGTTTATAATGAGAAAATTGATACCAATGTCCTCTTGATTGACACAGATGAAGGCAGGATTGATGATAAGAATATAGGATTACAGTTAGTCGAGGATATTATAAATCATAAGTCAGGGGAAATAATAGCACAAAGTGGTCAGATTTTGGATGAGGAACTACTTCTAAAGATTAGCGAAATTAAACCAGACGTTTTAGTAAAAAAGGGAAATGCTTTATGTAAAGATGATATTATAGCCTCATTGAGATATTTGGTTAATCTCCACTATGGTATTGGCTATATTGATGATATTGACCATTTGGGAAACAGAAGAGTTAAGACTGTCGGAGATTTATTATTAGATCAATTTTATATTGGTTTAATTAGAATGGAAAGAGTTATTAAAGAGAGAATGACTATTCAACCAGATTTATCGGCTGTTACCCCGCAGGCATTAATAAATATACGACCCCTGGTAGCTTCTATTAAGCAATTTTTTGGAAGCAGCCAGTTGTCACAATTTATGGACCAGACAAATCCACTTTCAGAAATAACTCATAAAAGAAGATTATCGGCGCTTGGTCCGGGAGGATTAACCAGAGAAAGAGCAGGATTTGAAGTACGGGATGTTCACTATAGTCATTATGGCAGAATATGTCCTATAGAAACACCTGAAGGACCTAATATAGGCTTGATCGGATCATTAAGTATTTACGGAAGAATAAATGATTTTGGCTTTATTGAGACACCTTATCGGAAAGTAGAAAATGGAAAACTTACAGATACAATTATCTATCTTACTGCTGACGAAGAAGATCAATATAAGATTGCGCAGATTAATGTAAATATAGATAAAAATAATAAAATTACACAGGAAGACGTTCCATGTCGATACAGGGATGATTATTTGACAGTATCCCCAAAAGAAGTTGACTTTATCGATATAGCACCAAACCAGATGGCAAGTATTTCAGCCAGTTTAATTCCTTTTCTGGAGCATGATGATGCAAACAGGGCCTTAATGGGAACAAATATGCAGAGACAGTCTGTCCCGGTAATTAAAACGGAAATGCCTTTTGTTATGACAGGAATAGAAGAAAGAGTAGCTAAGGATTCGGGTACTATAATTTTAGCAGAAGAAGAAGGTGTTGTAGAAAAAGTAACCGGTGAAAAGATTGTCATAAAGGGTGATAGTGGTAATAAAAAAGAGTATTTTTTAAAAAAATTCCACAGGTCTAACCAGGGAACCTGTATTAACCAGACACCAATTGTTTCTGAAGGACAAAAAGTAAGCAAAGATACACCAATTGCTGATGGGCCTAACACAGACCAGGGTGCATTATCTTTAGGTAGAAATGTATTAGTAGCTTATATGGCCTGGGAAGGATATAATTTTGAAGATGCAATAATTATCAGTGATAAACTGGTTCAGAATGATGTTTTTACATCCATACATATTAGTGAACATGAATGTGATGCAAGAGATACCAAGTTAGGCCCTGAAGAGATAACTGCTGATATCCCAAATATCGGAGAGAATAATTTAGCTAATCTGGATGAGGATGGAATCATAAGAATAGGGACAGAAGTTGAGTCGGGGGACATATTGGTAGGAAAAGTAACCCCAAAGGGTGAAACTGAATTAGGACCTGAAGAAAGATTGCTAAGGGCTATTTTTGGTGAAAAAGCAAGAGAAGTGAGGGATACGTCATTACGGGTACCTCATGGTGATAGAGGAAAAGTAATTGATGTTAAGGTTTTCTCCAGGGAAAATGGTGATGAAATAGCACCTGGTGTAAATAAAATGGTACGGGTTTTTATTGCCCAGAAACGGAAAGTTTCCGAGGGAGATAAAATTTCTGGTAGACATGGTAATAAAGGAGTTATTGCAAAAATACTTCCAGTTAATGATATGCCGTTTTTGCCGGATGGTACTCCTGTCGATGTTATTCTTAACCCACTTGGGGTTCCTTCTAGAATGAACGTAGGACAGATACTTGAAATACATTTGGGATGGGTTGCAAAAGAACTTGGAATAAATATTGTAACCCCGGTATTCAATGGTGCCAAAGAAGAAGACATAGCAAAAGCTTTAGTTGATGCAGGTTTGCCAAAAGATGGGAAAAGTATTTTATATGATGGAAGAACTGGGTTGCCTTTTGATCAAAAGGTTACAGTCGGTTACAGCTATATTCTAAAATTAATACATTTAGTTGATGATAAAATTCACGCCAGGTCAACCGGACCTTATTCCCTTGTTACCCAACAACCGCTGGGTGGAAAAGCACAATTTGGAGGGCAAAGATTTGGCGAGATGGAAGTATGGGCACTGGAAGGATATGGGGCTGCTTATAATTTGCAGGAAATGCTAACAATAAAATCAGATGATGTTGCAGGAAGAATAAAAACCTATGAATCAATTGTTAAGGGTGAAAATATACCGGTACCCGGTATACCAGAGTCTTTTAAAGTTTTGATAAGAGAGCTCAGGAGTCTTTGTTTAAATGTAAAAGTATTAGACCGGGACGGCAAAGAGATAGAAATAAAAGAAGATTTAGAAGTCAAAGACAGAATAGATCAAGATTTTATGGACCACTTAACATAAAACATCAAGAAATAATTTATAGAATTTACCGCATATAGTCTTGTTAGCTGGGTATATATTTTAATACGGGGAGGTAATGTGGTTGGATATTCCAGAAAGAATTAATTCAATTACTATAGGATTAGCTTCAAATGAAGAAATTCGTAAATGGTCATATGGGGAAGTAAAAAAACCAGAGACCATCAATTATAGAACTTTAAAGCCGGAAAAAGACGGATTGTTTTGCGAACGCATTTTTGGACCTGTTAAGGACTGGGAATGTAGTTGCGGGAAATATAAGAGAATAAGGTATAAAGGTGTAATCTGTGATCGTTGTGGAGTAGAAGTAACAAAATCAATTACTCGCAGAGAAAGGATGGGCCATATTGAATTAGCTTGTCCGGTTTCACACGTATGGTATTTTAAGGGAATTCCTAGTCCACTGGCGTTATTACTTAATATATCACCCAGAAATCTCGAAAAAATACTCTATTTTGCACCTGATAGAAGAAGAGAGCAAATGTACGGTGTAAAACAGAACGAGGATGAGGATAATTTATATGTCAGTGATGTTATTTTGGAAACAGAATATAAGATACATCAGATGTATAAACCTGATTTTAAAGCTGAACCAATATACCGGATTAACCAACATAAAAAATTTCCTTATAAAGTGGGAGATATTATAGATGCAGAAAAATTGTCGGAATTACAGGATATATATGGGAAAATATATTTTACTGTAGAGAAATTAATTTCTGATGAACACAATGAAGAAATTGAAGAAGATGATGTAGATTACGAAGATACTGATGAAAAAGATATTGAAGCAGGCAATGAAGACAAACAGACTCAGGAAGAGGAAATAGCACCTAACCAGAGTGACTTAGATAACAATGATAATTTAGATTCTTTAGAATATAAAATTATAGAAATTGAAGGATTAATAGTTGAAAGCAAATTAAAAGCATTATTAGAAAAGGATGAAGGTATTTCCAAAAGAACTACTATGGCAAAGCAGACAATGGAGGAATCCTGTTATATTGTAATTCGTCCCGGTAGTACAAACTTAAAAACAGGAGACATTTTACTTGAATCAGAACAAAGACTGTTTTCTAATTATGATCCCGAGTTTTATGCTGGAATAGGGGCAGAGGCAATAAAGAATCTACTTAAAGAAATCAACCTCGATTCTCTAAATATGGAAATAAGGGAAGAATTAAAACATTCGACAGGTCAAAAAGCTAAAAAGATGATTAAAAGGTTGCAGATTGTCGAAGCCTTTAGAAAAAGTCACTGTAAACCGGAATGGATGGTCATGGATGTGTTACCTGTAATTCCTCCTGATTTAAGACCTATGGTTCAGTTGGAAGGTGGCCGTTTTGCAACTTCTGATCTCAATGATTTATACAGGAGAGTTATCAATCGAAATAACAGACTAAAGAGATTATTAGAGTTAGGGGCACCTGACATAATAATTAAAAATGAAAAAAGAATGTTACAGGAAGCAGTTGATGCTCTTATTGACAATGGTCGCAGGGGACATGCTGTACTGGGTGCGGGAAACAGACCATTGAAATCCTTGAGCGATTTATTAGAAGGGAAAAAAGGACGTTTTAGACAAAATTTATTAGGTAAGAGA
Source organism: Atribacterota bacterium (assembly GCA_028703475.1). Taxonomy (NCBI): domain Bacteria; kingdom Pseudomonadati; phylum Atribacterota; species Atribacterota bacterium. Next base: position 9,483 of record JAQVMU010000035.1, read on the forward strand.
GTAGATTATTCCGGACGTTCTGTAATTGTTGCTGGTCCAAAGTTAAAATTACATCAGTGTGGGCTTCCTAAGAAAATGGCATTAGAGCTATTTAAACCTTTTGTAATGCACCACTTAGTCAAAAGAGAGTTTGCTCATAACATTAAGACTGCTAAAAAATTAGTTGAACAGGAATCACCCGAAGTTTGGAATATTTTAGAGGAAATTATTTCCGAACATCCGGTTTTGCTGAATCGTGCTCCTACTTTACATCGTCTTGGGATTCAGGTTTTTAAACCTGTATTGGTAGAAGGAAATGCAATACAGCTTCACCCTCTTTCCTGTCCGGCTTTTAATGCTGATTTTGATGGAGACCAGATGGCAGTTCATGTTCCATTATCAACCGAGGCGCAAACAGAAGCAGAAACTTTAATGTTGTCTTCTCATAATATTTTGTCCCCGGCCAATGGTGCACCGATAGCACTACCTGCACAGGACATAGTATTGGGATGCTACTATCTAACGATGAAGGAAAAGGGGCAAAAAGGGGAAGGTATGCTATTTGCATCTCCTGAAGAAGCAATGAGAGCTGAGGAAGAAGGATATGTAGATTTACATGCAAAAGTAAAAATAAGAGTAAAGGGTGATATAGAGGACACAACCATTGGACGAGTTATTTTTAATCAAGTATTACCGGAAGATATGAAATTTGTAGACTTAACTATAACTAAAAAATCACTTGCTAAAATTATTTCTTATATATACCGTCATTTTGGACAGGATGTAGCGGTCGAATGTCTTGACAATATTAAACAATTAGGCTTTCATTATGCCACTACATCAGGAATATCAATTGGTGTAGTAGATTTAGAAATACCTTCTGAGAAAGACAAGATAGTAGAAGAGGCTGAAAGAAAAGTTTCAAAAATAAAAGAACAATTCAACTATGGTTTAATAATGGATGAGGAGAGGGAAGAAAAAATTATAACTGCATGGACAGATGCAGCGAATAATGTCGTCAGTGCTATTTTAAGCAACTTAAGCAGTTTTAATCCTTTGTTTATGATGGCAGACTCCGGTGCCCGTGGTAGTAGAAGGCAAATTGGACAATTAGCAGGTATGAGAGGATTGATGGCGGACCCATCTGGTAAGATTATTGAATTTCCTATCAGATCAAACTTCAGAGAAGGATTATCATGTTTAGAATATTTTATCTCAACACACGGAGCCCGAAAAGGTCTTGCAGATACAGCGCTAAGAACTTCAAAGTCCGGTTATTTAACCCGAAGGCTGGTTGATGTTGCACAGGATGTAATAATTACTGAAGATGATTGTGGTACTACTGACGGAGTTGTGGTCACGGATATTCAGGAAGATGGAAATGTAATTGAGAAATTAGAAGAAAGAATTGTCGGCAGAACAGCACAAGAGGATGTAATCGATCAAAAGAAAGGTGAGATAATTGTTCATCGAGGTGATTCAATAGATGAAAAAATTGCCAAAAAAATAAGTGATGCTGGAATTAAGGAAGTAAATATACGCTCACCATTAACATGTTCATCGAAACAAGGTATTTGTGCAAAATGCTATGGTAAGGATGTGGCAACCGGAAAAGTTGTTACTATAGGAGAAGCAGTGGGGACTATTGCTGCTCAATCTATTGGTGAACCAGGCACTCAGTTAACCTTAAGAACATTTCATACTGGTGGAATTAAAATAACCGGAGAAGATATTACCCTTGGTTTGCCTAGAATTGAACAATTGTTCGAAGTCAGAAAACCAAAAAAACAAGCAGTAATAAGTGAAATTAATGGTTATGTGTATCAGTTAAAGAATGATCAGCAGGATGTTAGAAAAGAAGTAATAATAAAACCAGAAGATGAAAGCGAAACAATCAAGAATAAAGACAGTAAGAAAAAAATATATGTAATACCTCAAGATTTAAGAATAATTGTTGAAGAGGGGCAAAAAGTTACAGCCGGACAAAGAATGACAACAGGATTTATTGATCCTAATGATATCTTAAAAATACAAGGAATCAAAGCTGTACAAAAATATCTGTTGGAACAGGTACAAGAGGTTTATCGTTCACAAGGGGTTACTATCAATGATAAGCATATTGAAGTTATTGTCAGGCAGATAGCAAGATTAAATAAAATATATGTTAGATCTTCCAGGGATTCAGATTTACTCTCAGGGGAGCTAGTTTATGTTTCTGATTTTGAAAAGGCAAACAAGCAGGTTGCAAAGGAAAACGAAGAAATTCGCAGAAAAAACAGAGAATTATTATCAGATAAAAAATTAGTTAGTCCTGTTGTTGGGGCTAAGGGGGAAGTTGTAATAGAGAAAGACAACATCCTGGATGAAAATAATATTCGTAAAATAGAAAACGCAGAGTATCAGGGATTTGATATTATAGACGAACAAGGAAGAAAAAATCATATAATACAGGGGAAGATGAATTTTATTGAAAAAATTATAGACTATATATTTATTGATACAGCTTCCCGCCAAAACAAAGAATATATAGAAAATATCCATACTGATAATAATGATATTCTTGACGTAGGAAAGTTAATAGGAAACAAAATAACTAAGGATATTGCTATTAGAATGGTTAAACAGGGTATTCATCAAGTAAAAATTGGCAATCCCCAGGAAGTAGAGAAATTAAAAGGTAATGTGCTGGCTGAAGACATAAAAATGTCTGATAGTGATGAAGTGATAATTCATTCCAATAAAATTCTGGAAAAGGAAGACATTGATAGAATAGTAGAATTACAATGTGAGAAAATTGAAGTATGGAATAATATAAAAGAAATCAATATCAAGGAGAATCTGATTAGTTTTGTTAAAGAAGATGTTATAGGAAAAGCTTTAGGCGAAGATTTGAAAGACCCGGAATCTGATAATATTATTGCAGACAAGGCTCAACCGGTAAGTAAAAATATAATTAGAAAAGCATATTCTGCTGGAATTAGTGATATACCATTAGAAGATGGTCGTTTCTTCTCATTGGAGGGAAGAACACTAGAATATATTTATAATAATTTAGTTGGTAAAATTATTGCACAAGACATCCTTGACAAGAACACCAATGCCATTGTTGTTAAGGCAGGGGAAAAAATTACTAAAAAGAATGCAAATGTTATTTTCCAGCAAAATATTGAGACAATTAAATATAGAAGTGAAAATACCAAAAAAGAAACAGTATCATTGATTGAGGATATTGGTTATATGAGCAGAATAAAACTTCCAGCAGTAGGTATGCCTATAATACAGGGAATAACTCAGGCATCTCTTTCAACAGAAAGCTTTTTATCTGCGGCATCCTTCCAGAGGACTACTCATGTATTAACAAATGCATCAATAAAAGGGAAAATTGATAATCTTTACGGGTTAAAAGAAAATGTTATCATCGGAAGCATTATTCCTTCCGGAACTGGATTACCTCAATACCGGGATATTGAAATCACTTCACAATATGAAGAAGAACTAAACAAAGAAAAGCAAAGATATGAAGAAGAAATGAAAAAGAATAGAGAGTACGAGTATGAGAATGACTTTAATGTGTATGAGAGTGATGCTGAAAATAAATCATTCCCGGATGATACTAATAGGGAGATATAATTAAAAAAAGTTATTTAGACAATTAAATTATATTGACATAAAGTTATGATGCTGATAAAATGTGTAAGTATTTTCATTGGTAATATAGTATATTATATTATTAATTATAATAAATCACTAAAAAGAAAATAAAGATAATCAAAAAAAAGGTGGTTTTAAAATGCCAACAATTAATCAACTGGTAAGAAATAGCAGAAAAAGAGCAAGTAAAAAATCAGACACACCAGCCTTAAAAGGCTCTCCGCTAAAAAGAGGTGTTTGTACGCGTGTTTGGACTATTACACCTAAAAAGCCTAATTCTGCTTTAAGAAAAGTTGCTAGAGTGCGATTGACCAATAATATGGAGGTAACTGCTTATATTCCTGGTATTGGCCATAATTTACAGGAGCATTCTATTGTATTGTTAAGAGGCGGTAGAGTAAAGGACTTACCTGGAGTCAGGTATCACATAGTAAGAGGTGTGATGGATACAACTGGTGTAGATGGAAGATTACAGGGGCGCTCAAAATATGGAGCTACCAGGCCAAAAAAATAAGTTAGCAGATTTTAAAAAAAATATTAATTTAAACTTAAATGAGGTGGATTATAGATGTCCAGAAAAAGAAAAGCTACTAAGAATGAAATAAAAGAGGATCCTGTTTTTCAAGACAAGAGAGTAAGCAAGTTTATTAATCATATAATGTTAGATGGTAAAAAGAGTGTTTCTCAAAAAATATTTTATGATGCAATGGACATAATAAAGGAAAAGACCAAAAAGGATTCCCTTGATGTTTTTAATCAGGCGATGGAAAATGTGATGCCCGTATTAGAAGTAAAATCAAGAAGAGTTGGCGGAGCCAGCTACCAGGTACCTGTTGAGGTTTCACCTGACAGAAGAGTTACATTGGCTATGAGATGGATTATCAGTTTTACCAGAAGTAAGACAGGCAGACCATTTGCAGAACGATTAGCAAGCGAATTAATAGATGCTTCCCAGGGTACCGGTGTTTCAGTAAAGAAAAAAGAAGATACTCATAGAATGGCTGATGCAAACAAAGCGTTTGCCCATTATAAATGGTAAGATATTAATATTTTTACTTAGAATTTTAAATATTAAAGAAGATAAAAGAAAAAAATAAATAATTTAAGAATGAAAGAATGATTAAATAATGACAAATACTAATAATACTGACCTGCAGAAAGTAAGAAATATTGGAATAATGGCCCATATTGATGCCGGTAAGACTACTGTTACTGAAAGAATATTGTATTATACCGGAATATTACATAAAATGGGTGAAGTTCATGAAGGCTCTGCAACTATGGATTGGATGCCACAGGAAAAAGAGAGAGGGATAACTATAACTTCAGCAGTTACAACATCTTTTTGGAAGGGTTTTCAAATTAATATTATTGATACGCCAGGGCATGTAGACTTTACGGTAGAGGTGGAACGGTCACTACGTGTTCTTGATGGAGCTGTTGCGGTTTTCTGTGCTGTAGCGGGTGTTGAACCACAATCAGAGACGGTTTGGCATCAGGCAGATCACTACCATGTTCCCAGATTAGCGTTCATTAATAAAATGGATAGAACCGGTGCAGATTTTTATGGAACTATGAAAATGATTAAAGAAAAATTTTCTGTTACCCCTTTGGCAGTGCAAATTCCATGGGGAAAAGAGGGCGATTTTCAAGGGATTATTGATATAGTAAATATGCGCGCATATACATATATAAATGATGAACTTGGTGTCAATTATCTTACGGTTGATATACCGGAAGATTATTTAGAAGAGGCAAAAAAAGCTCGAAAGAAAATGCTTGAAATACTATCAGAAGAGGATGAATCCTTCTTAGAGGATTATATTTATGGAAATGACATTGCTGTTGAAAGGATACATAGTCTCATAAGAAAAGGGACAATTAACAACAGATTTGTTCCTATTTTATGCGGGGCAGCTTTAAAAAATAAAGGTATTCAGTTATTATTAAATGCGATTAACAGATATATGCCTTCTCCTCTGGAAGTTTTACCTGTTAAAGGTGAAGATCCAAATACAGGAGCTGAAATTCATAGAAAAACTGATGTAAATGAACCATTATCTTCACTGGTTTTTAAAGTTATGTCTGATCCCTTTTTTGGTAAGTTAAGTTTTGTTAGAGTTTATTCTGGTAGATTAACAAATGGTTCGTATGTTTTTAATTCTACGCAGGGTGTAAGAGAAAGAGTTAATAGGTTAGTGAAAGTCCATGCTGATCACAGGGAACAGGTAAATGAAATTACAGCTGGAAATTTAGGTGCCATTATCGGTTTAAAAAAATCAGGAACAGGGGATACCTTATGTGATGACAAATACCCGATTATATTGGAAAAAATGGAATTTCCGGAACCTGTTATATCTATTGCAATAGAACCGAAAAGTCAGGCTGATAAAGAAAAAATGGCAATTGCACTTGATAAAATGGCTGAAGAGGATCCAACTTTTAAACGTACTGTGAATAAAGATACCGGGCAAACAATTCTCTCAGGTATGGGAGAACTTCATCTTGAAATTATTGTTGACAGATTGCTGAGAGAATACAAAGTAGAAGGAAATGTAGGAGATCCGCAAGTAGCCTATAAAGAGACTATCAGGAAAAATACCAAATCTCAAGGGAAATTTATAAGACAAAGCGGAGGAAGAGGTCAGTACGGAGATGTAATTATTGAAATTGAACCAAACAAGGAAGAAGTATTTGAATTTGTTAACAAAACAGTAGGTGGCAGCGTTCCT
>JAQVMU010000036.1 GCA_028703475.1 Atribacterota bacterium
AAAGGCGAGCTCATTTGCTCGCTGGCAAACAGTAATTCTTGGGGAACCTGTTTCTCAATAAGCTGTTTCATAATTGCAGGAACAAAAAATTTTTCAGTATGGAAATGTTCAATATCAATAATATTCAGCCCCATTTCTTTTGCGTTTAGCGCTTCGTGATGCTTGATATCACCGGTGATTAAGAGGTCTGCTTTTTTCAGAATTGCCTTATTTATTAGAGAACCGCCACTTCCGGTACATAAGGCAATGGTCTTAATTTTTTGTTTTTTGGCTTTGACAATTCTTAGATAGGGGATCTTCAGTATTTTTTTAACTTTTTTACAGAAAGTATCCAGATTTTGATCTGAAGGTAAATTTGCGATTAAACCAATCCCGGTTTTATTAATAGCCTTTAATTGGTAAATATCATAAGCCGGTTCTTCATAGGGATGGTTTTTGTAAAGAGTGTCAACTATTCTACCTGTATCTCTTTCACGAAAAACTGTTTCAACTTTCACTTCATTGACTAATTCTCTTTTTCCGATTTCACCAATAAACGGACTTGTTCCATCCATAGGTTTAAAAGAACCATTTCCCGGAAAAGTAAATGATGTTTCAGAATAATTGCCAATATTTCCAGCGCCGGCTAAAAAAAGGGCATTTAAAAGTTTTTTGTGGTATTTTTCAGGAACATAAACGGCTAACTTGAATGTTTTTTCCGGAGATTCCTCTAAACAATCGATTTTCTTCAAATTGAGTAAATTCCCAAAATAATCATTTAAACCATTTTCCGCAAGGTCATAGTTAGTATGAGCAGAAATTAAATTTATGTGATTGTGTATTAATTGAAAAATTAATGGATTATCCTGTTTGGTAATCCTGGTAAGAGGCTGAAAAAATAAAGGATGGTGAGAAAGAATAGTATTACAATTTTGCTCGATTGCTTCTTTTATAATCTCTTGTGTGACATCCAGACAGATTAGGGTTTTGTTTATATTCTCTTCCATATCAGCATATTGTACACCACTGTTATCAAAGCTCTGCTGAAGAAAAAATGGGGCAATCTTATCAATACTATGTATCAGTTCTTTTATTTTCATTAGTAATATTTTCCCTCCCTCCCTTTATTAAAAACTAATATGAATTTATAGTGTATTAATATTATTTATCACTTTCATTAATTTGTTCTAATACCCTTTTAAGTTCCTGAATATCCTTCCAGGTTAATTCTTTAGGACTTCCCGGGGTTGTTTCCTCGTGTCTTAACAAATAACTTGGATGGAACATAGGAAAAATTTTAATCCCGCCTATCCAGTCAAACCATTGACCCCTTACTTTGGAAATTCCATTCTGAGAATTCAACAAGTATTTGGTTGGGATATTTCCCAGTGTGACAATAATTTTCGGTTTAATTAGAGCAATTTGGCTTTCCAGATAAGGAAAACATGTTTCTTCTTCTGATTTATTTGGATTACGATTTCCCGGTGGGCGACATTTTAGTATATTGGTGATAAAAACATCTTTTCTATTAATCTGTACAGACTCTAATATTTTTGTAAAAAGTTTTCCCGCTTTACCAACAAACGGTTTCCCTTGTAAATCTTCAACTTCCCCTGGTGCTTCCCCAATAAAAATTACGGGACTCTTGTAATTGCCTTCACCAGGTACAGCATTATGTCTGGTAGAATAGAGAGGGCATTTTTGACATGCCTTTATTTCTTCAGCAATTTCATCCATCGTTAAGGAAATTGTTTTATCTGTCATTTAAGGACTCCTGAATCAATATGGGTAACCATAGGAAGCCGGAATTAATAATTATTTTAATTAATATTCAATATGTAAAATCTGTAAATGCCATAAGTATCATTAAAAAAAACTATAATGTTTGCTATTGTTGATATTTTATCATTGTAAGCCATGATAAACAAGTCAATTAAAAATCAAGCCGGAATATTACTACCTGGTAATTTTTTATGATATTATAAATATTATAATGGTAAAAAAATATTATAAAAGGAAATCTTACTGGTGATAAAGAATATTGAAATTGCCGGGATATTTAATGATATAGCCAATATATTAAAAATAAAAGATGACAACAGGTTTAAGATAAGGGCATATGAACGTGTTGCCAGTGCTATAGAAAATTTGCCTATGGAAGTTGAAACGCTTTATAAATCAGGCAAGCTGGACGAAATACCCGGAGTAGGAGAAGCAATAGCTAAAAAAATAGGGGAGCTCATAGAAACTGGTAAACTTGAGTATTATGAAAACCTGAAACAAAGCATTCCTTCAGGTGTATTGGAATTGTTAAACATTTCTGAAGTTGGGCCACGAAAGGCTAAACTATTTTTTGAAGAACTTGGAATTGATAGTATTGGAAAATTGGAAGAGGCTGCAAGGAAACATAAACTGCAGAAACTACCGGGGATGGGTAGTAAAGCAGAAGAAAATATATTAAGAGGCGTAGAAATATATAAAGGCAGGGAGAAAAGGACTTTATTGGGTGTTGCTCTACCTGTTGCAGAAGGGATAATCAATCAACTCAAATCTTTAAGGGTAGTAGACAAAATAGATATTGCGGGGAGTTTGAGACGTAGAAAAGAAACGATTGGGGATATTGATATACTGGTCACTTCAAATTATCCCGAAAAAGTAATGGAGAAATTTACACATCTGCCGGAGGTGAAAGAAGTACTGGCGGAAGGTTTGACCAAGTCAGCAATTTTAACACAACAAAATGTTCATGTGGATTTAAGGGTTGTAAAGCTGGAAAGTTTCGGTGCTGCCCTGGTATACTTTACCGGCTCAAAGGCACATAATGTCCGTCTGCGGGAAATGGCAATTAAAAAGGGATTAAAAATCAATGAATATGGAGTTTTTATAACAGATAATGATAAAATGATTGCCGGTAAAGAAGAGAAAGATGTTTATGATAAAGTAGACCTGCCTTATATTATGCCTGAGCTGCGTGAAGACAGGGGAGAGTTTGAAGCGGCACAGAAAAGACAGTTACCTGAGCTGGTGACCATTAAAGATATCAAGGGAGATTTACATATTCATACCAGTGACAGTGATGGATTAAATACAATAGTTGAAATTGCCGATACTGCAAAAAAGAAGGGATATCAATACATTGCAATTACCGATCATTCCCAATCTCTTTATGTTGCCGGTGGTTTAACTGAAGAAAAATTACTAAAACAGATAGACCGGATTGATATGATTAATAAAAATATGAATAATCTTGTTATTCTAAAAGGGATAGAGGTAGATATAAAATCTGACGGAACATTAGATTTTCCTGATAGTATTCTGGAAAAACTGGATATTGTTATTGCTGCTATTCATTCCGGTTTTAAACAGGAAAGTGGCAAAATAATGGGGCGTCTGACTAAAGCAATGAAAAATCCGCTGGTAAATATTATTGCTCATCCTTCCGGTAGAATTATAGGATATCGCCAGCCTTATAATGTTGATATTCAGGAAATTATCAGAATGGCTGCTGAAACAGGCACCTTCCTTGAGATTAACGCATCCCCTGAAAGGATGGATTTAAATGATATTTATGTGAAAAGCGCAAAGGAAAAAGGGGTGCTTCTTTCAATTGGCACAGATGCCCATCAGCTATCATCAATGGATAATATGAAATATGGAATTTCTGTTGCCCGTCGTGGCTGGTTAGAGAAGGGAAATATTCTTAATACTTTTTCCTTATTGGAATTAAAATCAAAATTAAAAAAAATTAATAATAAAAAAACATAAATAATACAATCGTTGATAGTCATAATAATTTTGTTACCATTCTTGCATCTTTCCAATTTTCCAGTTTTCCAGGTTATGCAGCACAATAAAAAGTCTTAATATTTTAGAAGATTATTTATAAAAATGAAAAAATAGAAAAATTTTAAAATAATTTTTTGAAAGACAAAAATAATGTTATGATATTAATACATTATTTATTTTAATCGAATATATTTTTAGGAGGTAGTCGATGTGGTGAATAAAGAAGAAAATAGCTTGAATAGTAATGTTTTGGATTTGTTAAAACAGAAAATCCTGGTAATTGACGGTGCAATGGGGACAATGTTACAGGCAAATGGTATGAAATCAGGTGAGTGTCCGGAGTTGTGGAATATCAATCACCCGGAAATTGTGAAACAAATCCATACTTCCTATCTGGAAGCAGGAGCTGACATTATTCTTACCAATACTTTTGGAGCCAATGGAGTAAAATTATTAAAATTAAAGCAACAGGACAGGCTGAAAGAGATAAATAAACAAGCAGTTAAAATTGCCCGAGAGGCAGCTGAAGAATATATGGAAAAATATTCAAATCAGGTTTTTATCGCAGGATCGGTAGGCCCAACAGGTGAAATACTGCAACCAATCGGTCCACTAAAAACGGAAGAAGCTTATCAGGGCTATGAGGATCAAATAAAGGAAATGGCTTCTACCGGTGTTGATATGATATTATTGGAAACCTTTTATGATCTTTCTGAAATAAAACTTGCACTAAAAGCCGTAAAAGAAAACACAGACTTACCAGTTTTTGCCTCTATGAGTTTTGATGACAGCAAAAAGACTATCTATGGAATAACCCCAGAGAGAGCAGTGGAAGAATTATTCAAAGAAGAAGCTGACGGTGTTGGAGCCAATTGCGGAAGCGGACCAAAATTACTGTATGAGATAATGACCCGGATGAGAACTATCACTGATTCTCTTCTGCTGGTTGAACCTAATGCCGGTATGCCTTATCTTAAGGATAACAGGGTTGTTTATCCTGCAACTCCGGAAGAGATGGCAGAATATGCGGAAAAATTTGTAAAATTAAAAGTAAATATTATAGGTGGTTGTTGTGGAACAACCCCGGAACATATAAAAGCAATTGCGAAAATAGTTAAGGAAAATAAATAGAGGGTAGCAATTGCCTGTAAAAATAAAGATATCAGGAATCAGAACACATATTTATTAGAAATAAAAGCATATTGACTGTTAAGAAAGATACCCAATTTAATCAAATGAAAAATAAGAAAGAAACTATTTCACTTATCGAACTATTTTGGACTTTTTTCAGAATAGGAATGCTAACATTTGGCGGCGGGATAGCTATGACAATGGTTATGAGACATGAACTTGTGCTGAAAAAAAACTGGATGGAAGATTCAGATTTTTTTTCTATAGTTGCACTGGCAACTGCCGTTCCCGGAGTGATTGCTGTAAATGTAGCTTATTTATTAGGAAGAAGATTTCGGGGATGGAAAGGTCTAATACTATCAGTGTTAGGAGTTGTTCTACCTTCATTTTTTATCATACTTTTAATTGTAGGCATACTGCTCCCATATTTTTATAATCCTTTGGTTGTTAAATTTTTACGTGGTTGTGCAATTGCAGTTGTAGGCCAATTAGCCTTTGCAAGTGTTGTTTTTAGCAGGAAATCAATCAGGAGATGGCCACATCTTGCTGTATGTGTCATAGGTATTGTAATAGTGGGAGTACTTAAACTACATCCGGTTTTTGCATTAGTTACAGTAAGTATAATTGGTTATTTTTTATTTCCCAATAAGAAAATTTAAAATTTTACAAAAATATTTTCGAAAAAATAATAGTTGGTGAATAAAATAGTGAAAATATTATTGGATTTATTTATAAGTTTTATGATTATAGGAATAGGTGCATATGGAGGTGGTATGGTAACCATACCACTGATACAGCATGAAATTGTTGTTAAAAACAATTGGCTTTTACTTGATGAGATGGCAGAGGTATTTGCCATTGCCCAGATGACACCAGGACCGATTGCTATTAATTCAGCAACATTCACCGGTTTTCGTATTGCAGGAATAATTGGCGCTGTAGTTGCAACAATAGCAGTCATACTGCCTTCATTATCAATTTTTACATTATTAACACCAATTCTTATAAAATATAATAAAAATGAATATTTTTGCAGATTAAGAAACAATATGCAATTGGGTGTATTAAGTCTTATATTTTTTGCTGTTTGGAGTTATGGTTCAGCAGTAATTGATGGATTTATAGATATAGGAATTGCAATTGCAGCCTTTCTGCTTTTATTTAATTTTGAAAAAAAATTGCACCCGATCATAGTAATTTTTACCTGTGGAATAATAGGCTTAATAATTTTTTAAGATTTGACAATTACCGGGAATGGTGCTATATTTTCAACAGATATTTTATGATTTATAAACTCGTATAAGTTTTCGAATATGGCGGAAACGTTTCTACCAAGTGACCGTAAATCACAGATGGCTACGAGTGGAAGTGCACCTTAGGGATTCACCTGTCAAAACCAATGCAGGGTTCGAACCAAGTGGTGCAAAGTGTATAAGGTTATACTACACCGTAGGGTTAAAATCCCAGACGGAGAGGTTCCACTCTTAATTTGGAATACCTCTTGGTCTGGGTTTTTTATTTTTATAGAAAATAATAAATGGAAGGCAGGTATAATAAAATGGATATTAGTATTATCATGGGAAGCACATCTGACCAGTCAATAATGGAAAAGGCTACTGAAGTTCTGCAGGAATTAGGAATAAGCTATGAGTTAAGGGCAATTTCCGCGCATCGTACCCCGGATTTTCTTTTTCAATATATCAATCAATTTCCAAAGAGGGGATTTAAAGTAGTTATTGCCGGTGCAGGAGGTGCTGCCCATTTGCCAGGAGTAATTGCAGCGAAAACGCTTTTACCGGTAATCGGTGTTCCTGTTAAAACCCAAACATTAGATGGTCTTGATTCATTACTTTCAATTGTACAGATGCCCAAAGGAGTTCCTGTTGCAACAGTTGGGATTAACAATGCTGCCAATGCAGCACTATTGGCAGCAAGGATTATGGCATTGGAAAACAATCTGCTGAAAGACAAATTAACAGCATATGTGCAAAAAATGGAAGAGAATATTATAAACCTGGAAATCAATAAGGGAATTCAATAAAAATTTTATATTATGAGGAGTTTTTGTATGGGCAGTGTAAAAGATTTAGAAGTACTGGTTGCTCCAGCTGGAGAATACCCCGGAAGGGGAAGGTTTATTTTTTCTGACCGATACTCAGTTTTTGATTGGGGAGAGATGCCCGATCATATCCCCCAGAAAGGATCTGCTTTATGTATTGTCGCAGCTTATTTTTTTGAAAAATTGGAAAGTAACGGGATACTTACACATTATCTTGGTGTAGTAGAAGATGGACAAATCAAAACACTTTCGGAACTCGATAAAGCTGTAAATGTTCTGGAAACAAAACTTTATAGAGTCTTGCACCCAAAATTGATTAAGAATGTTTATGATTATGAAATATATAATCAGGAAAAGGGAAATTATTTAATACCCCTGGAAATCATATATCGTAATACTCTTCCACGCGGGTCAAGTGTATTTAAGCGTTTAGAAAAAGGAGAGTTAAAACTTAAAGACTTAGGTTTAAATAATATGCCCGGTGAAGGAGTTGAACTGGACCATCCATACTTAGATGTCTCGACTAAATTAGAAGAGAGTGATCGCTATCTTTCATGGCAAGAAGCCCGGGAAATATCAAATTTATCTGAGCAAAAAATTGGAGAACTAAATGCAATAACACTAAGAGTTAATCAAATGATTAGTAAAGAGGTAAAAAAAGCAGGTCTAAAAAACGAAGACGGTAAATTTGAATTTGCCTTAGATCAAAACCAGAATATTGTACTGGTAGATGTGCTCGGCACACTTGATGAATGCCGTTTTACCTATCAAGGTATGCCTATTAGTAAAGAAATCCCACGTCTTTATTATCGAAAAAGTGAATGGTATACAGAAATATTAAAGGCAAAGGAAATAGACAAAGTTAATTGGAAAGACAATGTTAAAGGAAATCCAAAACCATTACCATTAGAATTGAAATTATTAATATCAAGAGTATATCAAGCCTTTGCTAATGAAATTACTGGTAAAGAATGGTTTTCAGACATTCCTCCCCTTCAAGAAATCCTGAAAGATATGAAACATTTTATTAAATAAATTATAATTTGTTATATTGAGTTATTTTATATATAAGGAGTACTTAATATGTGGTCAGTAGAAATAAATATAAAGCTAAAGAAGGGTGTGCTGGATACACAAGGTAAAGCAATACATAATGCCTTACTCTCTTTGGGGTTTTCAAGCATCAAAGATGTAAGGATCGGTAAACTGATTGAAATTCAGCTTGAAGGTAATTCGCAGGATGAAGTCAGTAAAAGTGTGCAGGATATGTGTCAAAAACTTTTAGCTAATCCGGTAATTGAGGATTATAGTTATAAAATTGAGGAACAATAAATGAAATTTGGAATTATACAATTTCCCGGTTCAAATTGTGACTTTGACTGCTATTATGCACTTAAAAATATAATAAAAGTACCTGTTGAATGGATTTGGCATAAACAGGATGATTTGAATGGCTTTGATTGTATTGTTTTGCCTGGAGGTTTTACCTATGGAGATTATTTACGTGTCGGAGCTATTGCCCGGTATTCACCTGTTATGTCAGCAGTAACCGATTTTTCCCGGGCAGGAGGGCTGGTAATAGGAATCTGTAATGGATTTCAGGTGTTAACTGAAGCCAAGCTTCTACCTGGAACATTAACCAGAAATAAATGTCTTCATTTTATATGCAAACAACAGACAATAAGGGTTGAAGAAATTGATACACCATTTACCATAGCTTGTAAAACCAGGAAAGTACTACAAATACCTATTGCTCATGGAGAAGGTTGTTATTATACGGATAAGGAAACTTTAGAGCATTTAGAACAGAATAAACAGATTATATTTCGATATTGTGATGCTGATGGAAAAATATCAGATAAGGCAAATCCTAATGGTTCTCTAAATAATATTGCCGGGATTTGCAATAAAGAGAGAAATGTTATTGGTTTAATGCCCCATCCCGAGAGGTCTATTGAAAGTTGTCTTGGATCTGATGATGGAAGGCTTATATTTGAATCAATAGTAAATCATTTAAAGGTAAATTGCTTTTAATAAAATAACTACCCAGGTGTAATATATGGAAAATTTTAAACAAAAGAAATTTTGGCAAAAATGGAATCTGACTGCTCATGAATATAAAACTATCTGCAAAATGCTGGAACGTGAACCCAACGAATTGGAATTAGGTATCTTTTCGGTAATGTGGAGTGAGCATTGCAGCTATAAGAATACACGTCCTTTGTTAAAACTGTTACCTACCAAAGCTGATTGGGTGCTGCAGGGTCCTGGAGAAAATGCAGGCGTTATTGATATAGGTGAAGATGAATTGATTGTGATGAAGATGGAAAGCCATAACCATCCATCTGCAATCGAACCATTCCAGGGGGCAGCAACAGGCGTAGGGGGAATCCTGAGAGATATTTTTACTATGGGAGCCCGTCCTATAGCTGTCCTGGATTCTCTGTTTTTTGGTGATTTCCATGATAACAGAACTAACTATTTGTTTAACGGTGTTGTTGGAGGTATATCTTTTTATGGTAATTGTGTTGGTGTCCCTACTGTTGGCGGGGAGACTTTTTTTTCAAATAGCTACCAGGGAAACATTTTAGTAAATGTCATGTGTGTAGGCCTGGTAAAAAAAGGGCAGATTACCCGTGCTATTGCAAGAGGGGCAGGTAATTCAGTAATTCTGATAGGCGCCAAAACCGGACGGGACGGAATAGGTGGAGCAGCTTTTGCGTCTGTTGAATTAAATAAAAAATCTCAGGAAGATCGCCCTGCAGTCCAGATTGGTGACCCTTTTGCAGAAAAACTGCTGATTGAAGCTTGTTTAGAACTGGTGAAATTTGATGAAGTTATCGGCTTACAGGATTGTGGTGCCGCAGGGTTAACCAGTTCACTTAGTGAGATGGCTGCAAGAGGAAATAGCGGATTAGAAATTGAGTTAACCAGTGTGCCGCAAAGAGAAGAGGGTATGAATCCCTTTGAGATTATGTTGTCTGAATCACAGGAGAGGATGGTTGTAGTTGTTAAAAAAGGGCAGGAGGAAAGAGTCCTGTCGACTTTAAGAAAATGGGATTTGGATTCTTCTATTATCGGAATTGTTACCGATAATCCAGGGTTTGTAGTAAAGAATAATGGAAAAATTGTTGCAGATATACCTGTATCATCCCTTGCAGATGGTGCGCCGGTAGTTAAAAGAGAAATAAGAGAACCAGAAGTACAGAAAAAGATAAACCAATTAAACCTGGATAAAATCAAGGAATTGGATGACTACAATGAGATTCTTCTTCGATTGCTTTCATCACCAAATTTATCGTGCAAAGAGGATATCTACCAGCAATATGACCATATGGTTCAGATTAATACGATTTTAGCGCCTGGTGATGATGCGGCAGTTTTAAGGTTGAAAGGAAGCAAGAAGGCCATAGCTTTAACCACTGAAGGCAATGGAAGGTATTGTTTGCTGGATCCCTATCAAGGTGCTCAGATCATTGTTGCAGAGGCTGCAAGAAATATATCCTGTAAAGGTGCTTTACCCAGAGCTGTTACAGATTGCCTTAACTTTGGTGCACCTGAAAATAGTGACAGTTACTGGCAGTTGGTTCAAGCCATCAAAGGTTTATCAGAGGCGTGTAAATTTTTTAATACCCCGATAATAAGTGGAAATGTAAGCCTTTATAATGAGAATGATGGAAAACCAATTGATCCGACACCTGTTATCGGCATGGTTGGTATTATCAATAATTATAACCGGATTTGTACATTGGATTTTAAAAATGAAAATGATATTATTTTCTTGTTAGGAGAAACCCGTGATGAATTGGGAGGCAGTGAATATTTGGAGCTGATACATCAGAAAAAGTGCGGACAGCCCCCAGCCCTCAATTTATTAATGGAAAAAAAGATTCAGGATTTTTGTAGAATGATGATTGAAAAAGACTTGCTTGTTTCTGCTCATGATTGCTCCTTAGGGGGACTTGCCATATCATTAGCAGAATCCTGCATCAATGGTGGTCTGGGTGCAGAGATTGAATTAGAAACAAACATTCGCTCTGATTGTTCTTTATTTGGAGAAAGTCAGTCTCGAATTATTGTTAGTGTTCATCATGAAAATACAGGAAAAATAATTAAATTTGCTCAAAAAGAGGGGATACCAATTAAGAAGATCGGTCATGTAAAAGGAGATAATCTTAAAATAAATCAATGGGTTAATCTCCCGGTTGAAAAAATGGAGAAAGTGTGGCGGGGAAAACAGTAGTGCTGCTACAGTAAATTTATAGTATATAATTATGTGAGTCTAAAATAAATAAGTATATTGATATTTAAAATATAAAAAATATCTATCTAAAGGGAGTTAATAATGGAAGATATTAATAAAAAAGAAGAAACATTGAAAAGAATTTTGGAGGAAAACGATCTTACCGAAGATGAATACCAGAAAATATTAGAGGCTTTACAAAGAGAACCAAATAATACAGAACTTGGACTTTATTCTGCCATGTGGTCTGAACACTGCAGCTATAAAAGTTCAAAACCCGTATTGAGTATTTTTCCAACCCAGGCTGATTGGGTGATATTTGGACCCGGAGAAAATGCGGGAGTAATTGATATTGGAGATGGTTTAGCCGTTGTAATGAAGATAGAAAGCCATAACCATCCTTCAGCTGTTGAGCCTTTTCATGGAGCTGCTACCGGCTCAGGTGGAGTAGTGAGAGATATTCTGGCAATGGGTGCCCGTCCGGTCGCCCTGTTGGGCTCTCTCCGATTTGGAAGATTTGAAGATTCACATGTGAAATATCTGGCAAAAGAAGTTGCGAAAGGCCTGGCTTTCTATGGTAATAATATCGAAGTTCCTACTATGGGCGGAGAGACTTACTTTTTAGACAGTTATCACGGTAATCCCCTGGTTAATGCCATGTGTGTTGGATTGGTGAAAAAAGATGATATTGTAGTGGCCGTAGCTGGAGAAAAAGACAGTGTTGTGATTTTAGCCGGAGAAAAAACAGGCAGAGATGGAGTAGGCAGTGCCAGTTTTGCGTCCCGGGAACTGGAGGGAGAAGAAAAAATAGAACATCCTCCCATTCCCCAGGGAAATCCCTATCTGGAAAAGCAAATTATCGAGGCATGTCTGGAATTGGTTGAAAAAAATCTCATTTTAGGGATGCAGGATTTAGGGGCAGCCGGGTTAATAAGCTCAAGTTGCGAGATGGCCAGTAAAGGTAACTGTGGAATTGAATTAGACCTTTCCCTGGTTCCGCTAAAAGAAAAAGGAATGACTCCCAGAGAAATCATGCTTTCCGAAACACAGGAAAGAATGTTATTAGTAGCCAAACCGGATAAAAAGGAAGAAATAGGCGAAATATTTAATAAATATGGCATTGAATACACTGAAATAGGAAAAGTAACCTCAGATGGAATTCTTCGTTTAAAGAAAAAAGACGAAATAGTAGCAGAAGTACCGGCAAAATCTTTGGCTGAAAATGTTCCATTGCGTTATTATACAGGTAAAGAACCTGCTGATATTAAAGAAATACAAAAATTGAATTTGGAAGACATAGCTCAGCCGGCAGATTTTAACGATACATTGTTAAAGATACTATCTTCTCCTAATATTTGTGATAAAAAATGGATGTTTAAAGACAGCAAACAAATAAGTCCAAAAGGGACTGAATCCGTATTGTTTCCGGGAGATGATGCCGGTATATTAAAGATTAAAAAAAGCAAAAAAGCAGTTGCTCTGACAACAGATGGTAATGGAAGATATTGTTATCTCAATCCTTTTTCAGGTGGAAAAATCGCTGTTGCCGAAGCAGCACGAAACCTTTCCTGTAAGGGAGCTACTCCTATGGCGATTACCGATAATCTGAACTTTGGAAATCCTGCAAAAGAGGAGATTTTCTGGCAGCTGGAAGAATCAGTTAAAGGGATTAGCGAGGCATGTGAGGCATTTGATATCCCGGTTATCAGCGGGAATGTCAGTTTGAATAATGAAAGTAACGGGAAAGCCATTTATCCTACTCCAGTTATTGGTATGGCAGGTATAATTGAGGATTTCAAGAATGTTTGTACCATGTCATTTAAAAATGATGGTGACCTGGTAATTCTTCTAGGGAAAAATAGAGAAGAATTAGGGGGCAGTGAATATTTAAAGGTAATACATAATATAGAAAAAGGATTACCTCCTCAGCTTGATTTAAATCTGGAGAAGGCAGTTCAGGATGTTTGCAGAGAAAGTATCCAGGCCGGAATAATATCTTCAGCACATGATTGTTCTGATGGCGGCTTAGCAGTAACTCTGGCTGAATGTTGTATAACAGGCAACAAGGGTATAAAGGCAGACATTGACACTGATGAGATTAGAAGTGATGCATTATTGTTTGGAGAGTCTCAATCCAGAATAGTAGTTTCACTTTCTGAAGAAAATATAGAAAATTTAAAGGCTATTGTTGATAAATATGAAGTTCCAATGCAGGTACTGGGAAAGGTTGAAGGGGAGAGATTAAAGATCGGCAGTCTAATAGATATAGAAATAAAAAAGCTTAAGATGTCGTGGGAGAAAGAGATAGAAAATGAATGAAGAATGTGGTATTTTTGGTGTTTTTATTCAAGATGAAGAAAAAATAGATGCAGCAAAATTAGCTCATTTAGGTATATTTGCACTTCAACATCGGGGACAGGAAAGTGCCGGCATTGCTGTTTCAAGCGGGAAAAGTATTTTAGTTTACCGTGATCTGGGATTGGTATCAGAGGTATTTAATACGGAAATTTTAAATACATTAGAGGGTAATGCCGCAATTGGACATGTAAGATATTCTACTACCGGTACTAATAACTGGGAGAATAGTCAACCTATACTAAATCAATACCCTGGTGGATCTTTTGCTCTTGCCCATAATGGGCAAATTGTTAATTCCAAAGAATTAAAGGAAGACCTCTCTCGAGAACCATTATCAACAGAACCGCCAGACAATGGAGATGCAGACAGTCATCTTTTTTGTCAATCAATAAGATCCACTAAATATAATGATATTGAAACAGCTATTGAAGAAATTGTTAAGAAAATAAAAGGTGCATTTTGTCTGGTAATTCTTACTAAAGACAAATTAATAGGTTTGCGGGATGGTTATGGATTCCATCCGCTTGTCTTAGGTAAATTAAAGAACGGTTATGCTATTGCTTCCGAAGACAGTGCTTTTCCCCTGATTAAAGCAAAATTTATTCGAGAAATCAAACCCGGTGAAATGGTTGTAATTGATAAAAACTCATGCCAGTCAAAGCAAATCATACCATCTAATCGAAAGAGTCTGTGTGTTTTTGAGCACATATATTTTGCCAGACCTGACAGTAATGTTTTTGGAGAAAATGTAGCTCTTATCAGAGAAAGAATTGGTCAGCAATTGGCACTGGAACACCCTGTTGAAGCTGATATAGTTATCCCTGTTCCGGATTCTGGACGTTTTGCGGCATTAGGGTACTCCCAGGGTTCTGGAATTCCCTACCAGGAAGGTCTACTGAAAAATCCCTATATTGGACGGACTTTTATTCAACCAGTACAGGAATTAAGGGAATACACCGTTAGATTGAAGCTTTCTTCCATATCTGCTATTGTAAAGGGGAAGAGAGTTGTGATGGTTGATGATTCAATTGTAAGGGGAACAACCAGCAAAAAACTGGTGAAACTATTGAAAGAAGCCGGAGCAAAAGAGGTTCATGTGAGAATTAGTTCTCCGCCGGTTAACTATCCCTGCCGTTATGGTATTGATACCCCGAATAAAGAGGAATTATGGGCAAACCGTTTTTCTATTGATCAGATAAGGGAATGGATAGGGGCAGAGACTCTGGGATATATTAGCTTGAAGAACCTAACCGGTGTTTTTGAAAAGAATAAACCATCAGATTTTTGTACAGCCTGTTTCAGTGGA
>JAQVMU010000037.1 GCA_028703475.1 Atribacterota bacterium
ATTACCTTCAAATACTTCCTGTAAAAATTGATTTTTTATTGCCCTGCCCGGTAAACCTACCGGACTGTCAATAAGCACAAGATCTTCCTTTTTGCAATTCAGATAAGCCTGTTTAAACTTGTCTGAAGCATCACATTCCTCGGTTGCTACAAACCTGGTAGCCATCTGTACACCATGGGCACCCATCTGCAGATAATGAAAAATATCTGCACCGGTATAGATACCTCCGGCTGCGATAACAGGTATATTTTTATTAAATTCCTTTTCAAACGATTTTAATACCGCAATGGTCTCAGGCAATAATTTATCCAGGGAATACTCGGTATTATCAATCTGATCCTTCTTAAAACCAAGATGCCCGCCTGCCATTGGACCTTCCAGTACAACTGCATCCGGAACATAATTATAATTTTTCTTCCAATATTGAAATATTACCTTTGCAGCGCGGGAAGAGGAAACAATTGGAATAACTTTTGGTTTTACCTCACCGGGATGTGCAGGTATTAATATATCCAAATCTTTTAACGGCAATCCTGCTCCCAGCAATACCATATCTACCTTCTCATCAACTGCTATTTTTAGCATATCCTGAAAATCAGAGAGAGCAACCATAATATTTACCCCGATAACCCCGGTAGTATTTTTCTTTGCCTTTCTAATCTCTTTGCGTAAAGCAAGCTGATTGGCTTTTTTAAAATTAGTATTGTAATCAGGTTCCATCATACCTATCCCGGCTGTTCCTATTATTCCTGCACCACCGGCTTCAGCAACTGCAGATGCCAGGCCTGACAGGGAAATGCCAACAGCCATACCACCCTGAATTATTGGTACTTTAATCAGTAAATTGCCAATTTTTAATTCGGGAATCTCCCGTTGTCTAAAATTTATTTTTTCCTTCATAATTTAAACTTCTATTCCTTCCCAATAGCAAAAATCAGTTCTGCTTCTGCTGCTATCTTACCATTAATACTTGCAACAGCCTTTCCTATACCAATCAATCCCTTTTGCTTAATAATAGTTGTTTCTAACTTCAGGGAATCTCCAGGAACAACCTTATGTTTGAATCTGGCTTTATTAATGCCTCCAAAATAAACCAGTTTTCCCTTATTATTGTCCTCGGATAATATGGCTACTGCCCCTACCTGGGCCAGGGATTCAATTATCAATACCCCGGGCATAACCATTTCTCCGGGAAAATGTCCCTGGAAAAAATACTCATTTGCTGTTACATTTTTATAACCAATTGCACCCTTTCCGGGATCAATTTTTTCAATTCTATCAACTAATAAAAAAGGATAACGGTGGGGAATTATTTTTTGTATTTCGTTACAATTTAACAATTTAATCAGACTCCTTTACTGAATGCCAATTCTTTAGCAGGAGGCTCACATTGTGCCCTCCAAATCCAAAAGAATTTGAAAGGGTGTATTCTAAATTCGCATCTCTTCCTTCTTTAGGTACATAATCTAAATCACATTCCGGGTCAGGATTTTCCAGACCTATAGTTGGAGGTATATAATGGTCTTGCATTGCTTTTGCGCAGACAATTGCCTCTACTGCTCCTGCTGCCCCAAGCATATGGGCTGTCATTGATTTGGTAGAACTTATTGGCACAGAATAAGCATGCTCATTAAAAACCTTTTTTATTGCCTTTGTTTCACACAAATCATTGTAATAAGTACTTGTGCCATGTGCATTGATATAAGATATATCAGCAGAACTGATACCTGCCTCACTAATAGCCTTACTCATTGCACCCGCACCACCTTCTCCTGTCGGATCCGGTGCAGTGATATGGTATGCATCACAGGTTACTCCACAACCAATAATTTCAGCATAAATTCTTGCTCCCCGTTTTTGGGCACTTTCCAAAGTCTCCATAACCAGAATACCTGAACCCTCCCCCATAACAAATCCGCTTCTTTCTGCATCAAAAGGGATAGAAGCCCTTTCCGGTTGATTATGGGAACACAATGCCCCCATCGAGGAAAAACCCGCTAATGCCAGAGGAGTGATTGCTGCCTCTGTTCCTCCGCTTAAAATCACTGTTGCCATTCCCTGTTGTAAAAGTCGAAAGGCATAGTGAATAGCCGATGCGCCTGAAGCACAAGCAGTTATAACGCTTTCACAAATACCTTTTAATCCGTATTTAATAGCCACATTGGCTGAAGCAATATTAGAAATAGCCATGGGAATAAAAAACGGTGAGACTCTTTTTGGACCTTTTGTAATAATTTTCTCGTTTTCCTTCTCAACAGTAGAAAAACCTCCAATGCCTGTCCCAAGAATAATACCCCAATCATTTCCCTTGATATTGCGTTCCAAGCCAGAATCTTTTATTGCCTCATCTGCTGCAATCATAGCCATCTGGCTGAAACGATCCATTCGTTTTGCTTCCTTGAAATCAAGTATATTATTTTTGTCAATATCTTTTACCTCTGCGGCAATCTTTACCTTAAAATCAGCAGTATCAAAAGACTGTATAAAGTCAACTCCACAACAACCTTTCTTTACATTTGACCAGAATTTTTCAATTCCATTTCCAATCGGTGTCACAGCACCCATTCCTGTAATTACCACTCTATGTTTCAATTTTTAACACCACCTTATATTTCCATTCCACCATCAATCCGAAAGACTTGTCCGGTAATATAGCTCGCTTTGTCTGAAACTAAAAAATTAACCATTTCAGCTACCTCTTCAGGTAACCCGAATCTACCTAAAGGTACCCTGGATAATATTTTTTCCTGCTGTTCATCTGAAAGCCGGTCAGTCATATCAGTCTTTATATAACCGGGAGCAATGGCATTTACTGTAATATTTCTGCTAGCCAATTCTTTGGCAACAGCTTTGGTAAACCCGATAATACCCGCTTTAGAAGCAGCATAATTGGACTGTCCGGCATTACCGGCGATTCCTACAACAGATGATATATTTACAATCCTTCCATATCGTTTTTTCATCATTAATTTGCCTGCATATTTTGTACAGTAAAAAGTACCCAGCAGATTAATATCAATAACCCGCTCAAATTCTTCTTCTTTCATTCTTACTAATAAATTATCCTTATTAATACCGGCATTATTTACCAGAAAATCCAGACTATTAAAGTTTTCTATAGCAGAATTTATTAATTTTTGAGCATCATCCTTATTACTGATATCTCCCTGAACCAGAATACAATGATTGCCTAAGGCAGATAATTCTTTTGAGACATCAAGGGCAGCCTCCTTATTCTGGTAATAGTTGATAACTAAATTTACCCCTGCTTTAGCCAGATTAATAGCAATAGCCTTGCCTATTCCCCGGGCTGCACCAGTTACAATTGCAGTCTTACCGCTGAATGAATTTAACATAAACGTTTCTCCAATATATTCAGTGTATTGTTTAAAGACTTTACATCCTCTACATTAGTAACTATAAAATTACTATCAAATTTTTTTAAAAAACCGGTAAGAACTTTACCGGGACCAATTTCAATAAACGTATCAACTCCGTCTTGAATCATTCTTAAAATACATTTTGTCCAGAGTATTGGATACATTACCTGTTTTACTAAAAATTCCTTAACCATTTCCTTTTTCTGAATATAATCAGCTATAACATTACTGATTATGGGAATTTGAATATCTCCTATATTAGTTACATTAAGCTCCGGGGCAAATCTTTCTGATGCCGGACGCAACATAGAAGTATGGAATGGGGCACTTACCGGCAAAGGAATAACCCTTTTTGCTCCTTCCTCTTTTGCAATGACTCCGGCCATGTTAACCGCTTGTACCTCACCACCTATTACAACCTGCCCGGGATAATTATAATTTGCCGGTTCGACTATACCTTCCCGGCTTGCTCTCAAACATACTTTTTCAACTTTTTCATCATCTAAACCCAGGATAGCTGTCATCTTACCTACTCCGATTGGGACTGCTTCCTGCATATACTGGCCCCTTTTTTTTACCAACCGTACAGCTTCAGCAAAATCAAGCACTCCGGAACAAACCAGAGCAGAATATTCTCCCAAACTTAAGCCGGCTGTAATATCCGGCTTAATTCCGTATTCCTGCAAAGCCTTTAAAGCAGCAATGCTGGTTGTCAGGATAGCGGGCTGGGTATTTTCTGTTTTATTTAAATCCTCAGAGGTGCCTTCAAAGCAAAGTTTCATAATATCCAGATTAAGAACTGTTTTTGCAAGTTCAAATATATCCCGGCTGGAAGAAATGTTATCATAAAGATCTCTTCCCATTCCTACATATTGAGCTCCCTGTCCTGAAAACAAAAAAGCAGTTTTACCCATTGTAAATCACCTCGCTAAAGTATAATGGTTACATTCTTGCTGGAATAAATTTGCCCTTTGCTTAAATAAATTCTCAGCTTCATTGAATAATTCTTCAATAATTTCGCCACAGCTCTGTTCTTTTTTTATCAACCCACATACTTGTCCAGCCATAATTGAACCTGTTTCCATATTCCCTTCACGTGTTGCACGATAAAGAGAACCTCTTCCTAATTCTTCATATTTTTCAAGAGAGGTTTCTTTCATTTTCTCTAATTGCTGAAACTCACGTGCCAGCTGATTTTTAATCACTCTAACCGGATGTCCTGTCGCCCTGCCGGTTACAATAGTACTGGTATCTTTTGCCTGTAAAATCTTTTCTTTGTAAGCCCTATTAATAGTACATTCGTATGCGACCAGAAAACGGGTGCCAACCTGTACCCCTGATGCTCCAAGCATTAATACTGCTGCCAGGCCACGGCCATCTCCAATCCCACCGGCAGCAACAACCGGAATACTGACAGCATCGACCACCTGGGGAATAAGTGCCATGGTAGTTAATTCTCCAATATGTCCCCCTGCTTCTCCACCCTCTGCAATAATGGCATCAACTCCCAGTTTTTCCATTCTTTTAGCTATTGAAACAGAAGGCACAACAGGTAATACTTTAATCCCGCTACTCTTCCAGGAAGAAATGTATTTACCCGGATTTCCTGCTCCGGTAATAACTACCTCAACTTCTTCCTCAATTGCCAATTTAGCAATTTTTTCTGCATCCGGATTTAGTAACATAATATTCAGGGCAAAAGGCTTTTTAGTTAATGACTTGGTTCTTTGAATCTCTTTTCTAATCCATTCTTCCGGAGCATATCCGGCAGCAATAACACCTAAACCCCCGGCATTTGAGACAGCTGAAGCCAATTCGGCATCGGCTACCCAGGCCATACCACCCTGGATTATGGGATACTTGATTCCCAACAATTCATTAATAGATGTATGTATCATAAAAATTCTCCTTATATAGTCCAGTTTAAGAGTATCGATCCCCAGGTTAACCCTCCACCAAAACCAACCATTATTATTCTGTTACCTTTACGGATTATTTTCTTTTGAACCATCTCATCCAAAGCAAGAGGAATACTGGCTGCTGAAGTATTACCGAAATGTTCCATATTTTTATAAAATTTATCAGGGGATACTTTTAATTTTTTGGCAACATTATTGATAATCCGGTAATTTGCCTGATGGGGAATTATATAGTCTATATCACCAATTGTTAGTTTGTTATCTTTTAATATTACCTGGATACTTCTTTTCATAATATGCGTAGCAAACTTAAATATTTCCTTGCCATTCATAAAAATATAAGAATGATTATCTTCAGATATTTCATTTTTAAAAAAAGGATTTTTTAAAGTTACTGCCGGCATTGTTAAAAAACCATTTGAATCTCCCTGGGAACCAGTATAAGTAGAAATAATTCCTTCTTCCTTAGACCTTCTTAATATTGCAGCTCCTGCACCGTCTCCAAACAAAACACAGGTATTTCTGTCATTCCAATTCAATGCTTTTGATAATACCTCGGCTCCGATTATCAAAATACATTTACTTTGGCCGGATTTAATAAACTTATCGGCTATTTCCAAACCATAAATAAACCCTGTACATCCTGCTGAGATATCAAAACTTGGAATATCCTGCAAACCAAGCTCTGCCTGAATTAAGCAAGCTGTTGAGGGAGTAAAAAAATCAGGCGTAATGGTAGCAAGAATAATTAAATCAATTTTACTGGATTGTATACCAGATTGTCTGATAGCCCTTTTTGCTGCCTTCAGTGCAATCTGATAAGTTTTTTCCCCGGTTGATATTCTTCTTTCTTTAATTCCTGTCCTGTCAACAATCCACTGATCTGATGTATTGACTATATTTTCTAATTCCTTGTTAGTAACTATCTTTTCAGGAACACAGGAACCTATTCCTGCTATTTCACTATAGAACATTTGACCTTTCCTTTTTTATCTGTTTTATTTATAAAAAACAAATTGGATACAGAATATTAAATTTTGCAATATTATTATTTACTTTTATTACCATATTCTATTATCAACAATTAGTAGTTAGTATATATTTAAATTATCTTATTGTCAACATTTATAGAAGAATTTGGGAAATAATATTTGCCAAAGTTAATTTATGTATTATAATAAAAAGTAGAATTTAAAAACTGTCAGATTGAAAAAGTAGAATTCTATGATTTTGCAAACCAGGAGGTATTTATTTTGCAGAAAATAGATTTAAAGGGTATTTATCCACCCATTGTTACTCCTTTTTTAGAAGGAGAAGTGTCTTATTCTTACCTTACAAAAAATATTGAAAAATTAAACAAGAGTGGTATTAAAGGAGTCATAGTTTTAGGATCAAACGGTGAAAATGTATTTCTTTCTGAAGAAGAGAAGTTTAATGTAGTCAAAACTGTTATGAAATCCGCATCGAAAGATTTACAAATAATTGTTGGTACAGGATGTGAATCCACACGGGAAACTATAATTCTTACTAATAAGCTGGCAAATATGGGTGCCGATGCTGCACTTGTTGTCACCCCATCTTATTATGGGAGTAAAATGAATGATGAGGCATTGATTGATTATTATTCTAAGGTTGCCAATAAATCCGAAATCCCTATCCTTCTTTACAATGTACCCAAATTTACCGGGGTTAATATTAGTGCTAATGCAGTTTCAGTATTATCAGCTCATCAAAATATAATTGGAATGAAAGACAGCAGCGGCAGTGTCAACCTGCTTGGGCAATATCTCAATAGTATCAATTCGAATTTTGATGTTTTAGTCGGTACAGCAGGTGCACTTCTGGGAGCACTTACGCTGGGATGTATTGGTGGCGTGCTTGCCCTTGCCAATATTGTTCCGGAAAAATGTATTGAAATCTATCAATTAGTACAGGAAGGCAATATCAAAAAAGCCAGGGAACTACAATTGAGAATGATTCCTGTAAATGATGCTGTTACTTCCAGGTACGGTATCAGTGGTTTGAAATATGCCATGGATTTGTTGGGATACCAGGGAGGAGAAGTAAGATCTCCATTGCTGCCTACTAAACCTGATGAACAAGAAATGATAAGAAAAATCCTGTTAAGGGCTAATTTGGAACTGATAAAATAAAGAAGAATTTTAAAACAAAAAATTAAATATTTATTTTTTTTCATCTTTTAAAAATGTTAAATTTTCTATTTTTTCTTTTTTGTTTATTAACATCTCCCATTGTTTTATCAGATTATTCAATTCTTGATTGGTTTGATGTAAATCAATATTGAGTTCTTGAATTCTGGAAGAATTCTGGAGGGTTTCTTTCTTACATAATTGTTTTTCGATCAGGGATTTTTGTTTATCTAAAGAATTTATTTTATCTTCCAATGGTAATAAATCCTTTTCTATTTCCTTGATTAACCGATATTGTTGGTTTCTTTGTGAGGCTTCAATTCTTCTTTTTTGTTTTTCAACCAAACTTGGTCTAAGCCTTCTTTCATGCTGGTTATTTCCAGTAATTTCTTTATTAGCATTTTCTAAGAGTATCTGTCTCTTTTTAATAAAATAAGAATAATTACCAGGATAAGAATGCACTTTGCCTTCTCTTATCTCAATTACCTGATTAGCTAACTGGTCCAGGAAAAAACGGTCATGAGAAACAATGAGAATAGTACCTCCATACTGCATTAAGGCTTGATGAAATATTTCCTTTGTTTTAATATCCAGATGATTACCCGGTTCATCTAAAATAAGAAAATTTGATTCATCTAATAGTAATTTTGCTAATGCCAGTCTTGACTTCTCTCCACCTGATAGCTGACTTACTGATTTATAAACATCATCACCTGTAAACAAAAAGGAGCCTAATAGGTTCCTTTTTTCCTGATCAGTCAGCTTTTTACTATTTATATCAACTTCTTCCCAAACAGAGTGTTTATAGTTTAAATTCTGTGAGCTTTCCTGGGAAAAAAATGCAATTTTAACATTGTACCCCCAGTCTACCGCCCCTCCTGTCGGGGATTCATTACCACTTATAATTCTTGATAATGTTGATTTTCCTGCACCGTTAACACCGGTTAGAGCAATCCGTTCACCACGATGAAAAGTCAGATTGACATTGCTTAAAACAATATTATCATCATATCTGTGGCTAACATCTTTTAAACTTACCACCTCTTCACCACTCCTGGGGGCAGGCGTAAATCGGAAGACAACATTATGTGAAGATTCTTCTTCCTTGACTAAATCCAGCTTTTCAAGCATTTTTATTCTACTTTGCACCTGAGAAGCCTTAGTAGCCTTGTATCTAAAACGTTCAATAAAGCCTTCAAGATGTACTTTTTTCTCCTGGATATGTTTCTGATACTTTTCTTCGATTTCCTTACGCTTTTTCTTTTCAGTTAAGTAAAAACTGTAATTACCTTTATAGGAAATTATTTTTTGGTCAGTCAATTCAGCAATTTCCCTGATAATTTTATCTAAAAAGTATCTATCGTGAGAAATGATTAACAATGTCCCCTGATAATCTGTCAGCCAATTCTCAAGCCATTCCAGACTCTCTGTATCCATATGGTTGGTTGGTTCATCTAATAACAGAATATCCGGAGAGCTTAATAATAAACCGGCTAAGACTACACGCATCTTCCATCCTCCGGAAAAAGAAGAGCAGGGCTTCAGCCAGTCATCTTCAGTAAATCCTAAACCTTTTATGGTACTTTTTGCTTTTGCTTCAAAACTATAGCCACCCTTGATTTCATATTGATATAATACTTTTTCATAGGATTCAGCAATTTTTTTGAATTCCCGGTCCTTGTTATTTATTTTTGACAATTTTTCCTGGTATTTTTTTATTTTATCCTTCAGTTGAATAATACCTGCAGCTTGGTATAGATACTCTTTTAAAAGATAATCTGATAATACAATTAAGTCCTGTGGCAAATAACCTATTTTGTAATTAGGGGATATAATTATTTCTCCTGCATCAGGTTTATGCTGGCCTATTATAGTTTTAAACAGTGTTGTTTTACCTGCACCATTATCCCCTATCAATCCTATTCTGCTACCTGTATTTATTTGCCAACTCAGGTTATTAATTAATATTCTTTCTGAAAATTCAATTTTTATTTGTTTTAATATAATCATCTTTTGTAATACTTTTTCTAAATTATTATTTCAATTTGCAAATCATACAATAAAATAATCAGGCTGCTCTGCCCCGGCATACAATTTCAGGTATTGTGCTGTTTTTTCCATTGTCTCCTGCAGAGAATCGCTGCTATTAAAATCAATAATAATAGTTACAATTTCTGTTGTTTCTGCAGTTATCATAGTACGCTCTGAGTCACTGGTGGGACTGCCAAAAGCACTAATATTATCTCTGAAAACCGGCAAGTTTTCAATATTCATCTTCCCTCTGCCAATAGCCTGGTAATTTTCATTTTTTCTGCCAATATCAAAAACTATAGAACCTTCTATTTGGTTATAATCATAACAGCCAATGGAAAACTGATAAGATAGAGAAATAAAGTTAATAATATCAACTACATTATTAACTTTATATAACCCTTTCTTCTTAACAATCCTGCGTAATAAAGCTTCTGCAGAACATCGATAACGGGCCGGCTCTTTACCTATCGCCAGATATGCTTGTCTGGTATCCTGTATAACAGGGAGGCTGGTAATCTCTTTTTTATTTAGAGTATTTTCAATCCGGGTGATAAATTGGTCAATCTTATCCCAGAGTAACGGGTTTTCTTTTTGATAATAAATGTCTGAGTGTATAATTCCCAATCTGGTATTTGGTGAGTATCTCTTTATTTCTTCTGATATTCTTATATTAATCATTACAAAACCTTACCTGAAATTTATATAGTGTTTATTATACCAAGAGAATAAATTTTTATCAGGGTTTTTTACATTTTTATTAAGAATATCTTACTCCAGTAATCACCGGGTAAATCAAAAAATACTTTTCGAAAAAGCAGGAAGCTGAAAAGCAGCTTTATGGATTCCGGGATGATAATATTTTAAATCAGGTAGCTGTTGTATTTTTTTATCTTTATAATCTGAAATGGGATGATATTTTTTAGAACAAAAACTAAAACCAATCATACCACTGGGATAAGTTGGCACCATAGTATAATAATAAAATGGTAATGGAAAGATTTTTTTAATGAATTGAAAACTGGATTTTATAAAATCCGCATGCCAGAAAAGGGATTCAAGCTGAGTAACTGCAATCCCGTCTTCTTTAAGAGCCTGGAAGAGAAGCTGATAAAATTTTTCTGTAAACAGTGTAGTGCCCGGACCTATCGGATCAGAAGAATCTACAATAATTACATCATATTGATTTATTCTGTTCTCTAAAAATTTAGCACCATCCTCATAAAAAGTTTTAACTTTAGCATCATTAAAACTGTTAGCCAGATTAGGAAAAAATTCCTGACAAATATCAATAACCATTTTATCAATTTCACATACATCAATTCTGTTTACAGAGGGATGTTTAAGGATTTCGCGAACACTTCCACCATCTCCTCCCCCGATAACCAGGACATCTGATGGCATAGTATGGACACATAAAGGAACATGTACAATCATCTCGTGATAATTTGCTTCATCTGCCTCTGTCAGCATAATAATACCATCATTAACCAATACCTTACCAAAAGCAGGGGTATCAATTACACATATTTCCTGAAAAGGAGATATGATTTTCTTCAGGACGTTACCGCCTTTTATCTGTAAGTAACGTCCTTTTTCTCTCTCATATTGATCTCCAAACCATAATTCCAATTGACTCAAAATTTCTATTTCCTTAAAACATAATGAATTTTAATATCTTTTGCCTTAAAATATTTTTGTGTAAAATCAGCAGCTACCTGTGGATCATAATACTTACAGCTGAATATATCGATATAAGCATTGTTTGTCAAATTTGCAAAATGACCTGATATTAAAGATGTTTCAATCAGTTGGGTCATCGAATACCCTGCAACTCTTTCATCTTCGCCAAAATTTACAACTTGGGTATCACCAAACTTTTTCATTTCTATCAACTGGCATAATTCATCTACATAACGTTTAATAGCATCGGCATCCCGAATTAAATCAGGATTGCAATCATGCAAATCAATACTTGTAAGCAATCCCCAAATATTTTCTTTTAAGTAATAGTCTTTCTTGCATTGTTTTTCTAATTCTTTTAATTTTTCCATTTTAAAAAACCCCCACCTTTGCAGACGTTTTTCTATTTATTTTAATCGGAAAATGAATATTTCCTCTTTTCATTTCCGTTACCGATAAAGTCTTGACATCCAGTTCTTTTTCAATGAATACTAAAGCTTTCTGGTTATTTACAGTGTTACCGCATGTAAAAATATCCAGGGCAGCATAGTTATATTCCGGCCAAGTGTGTATAGTAAAGTGAGACTCAGCGATTATTACCACCCCACTTACACCCTGAGGTGCAAATTGATGAAAGGATGATTTTAACGCGGTGGCTCCTGAAACACGGACCGCCTCTTCCAGCACTGATTCTATCAAGTTTAAATCATTCAATTTTTTTTCGTCACAATCATATAATTCTACCAAAAGATGACTTCCTAAATAATCCATTTTTCAGACCCTCTTTTTCCAAAAAATTATCAATGAACTAACATAAAATAGCAGATAATTTTATAAAAATCAATCTTTTTTTTTAAAGAAAAAAATATTTATTTTTAAGTTAATTATTTCTATATTAATCAATGAGTTCCATAGCTAATTCCGCCATATTATTAAACGTTTTTTCTCTTTCTTCAGGGGTGGTCTTTTCGCCGGTAATCAAACTATCACTTACTGTTAATATAGATATTGCCTGTACATTAAATTTCGCTGCGATGGTATATAATGCCGCTGTTTCCATTTCTATCGCCAGAGTTCCATAGTCAGCCCATAGCTGCCAATGATTAATATCATCATGGTAAAACATATCAGTTGTAAGTACGCTTCCGACTTTTACAGGAAAATTTTTCCGGATTGCAATATAGTCAGCTCTTTTTATCAGCTGGTAACTGGCTGTTGGTGAATAGTCTTTCCCGTTAAAGCGAATTCTGTTTATACTGGAATCGGTAGATGCGCTCATAGCCAGAATAATATCTCTTACTTTGATATCAGGTTGGAGAGAACCGCAACTGCCAATCCTTATTAATTTTTGTGCCTGATATTGGTTGATTAATTCATGCAGATAAATAGATATTGACGGGATGCCCATACCGGTACCTTGCACAGAAACTAACTTTCCACGATAGCGCCCGGTAAAACCATACATGCCCCTAATTCGATTATAACAATAAACTTCTTCCAGATAATTATCAGCAATATATTTTGCCCTCATAGGATCACCTGGTAATAATACTGTCTGAGCAATATCCCCTGTCTCAGCACCGATATGTGTACTCATTTTAACCTCCCTTACTATTATTTTAATTATACGGGTATCTTATTAAAAACAATAATATAACCAATCTATAGTGCAAAATTACCATTTTTTATCGCCCTTTTCAATTTTTTTCCCGGAAAATCTCTTTTTTTTAGATTTTTAACAATTTTTAAATATTTTAAAAATATTTTTTATTATATCCTTGACATTGCAAAAATCAGTGTTATAATATTCGTGGTTTGAAAATAATAAACCATTAAATATTCTTTTCATTTTTATACCTCCTTTCAAGCTCGCTTTGTTTTTAGACAAAGCGAGCTTTTTTCTTTGACATTATTATTTTTACTCTATTTACAATTATCTTTTTTTCTTATAGCATTAAATTATTAAGAAGGGAATACTGGAATAATGGGGTTTTAGAAAATGTATTTTCTGACAATTATAACTATATTCATTTTTTTATCAGGTTTTATAGAGAATTTTTTTCACCAAAACAGGACTAAAAAAATACCTGTCCGAATTCATGTTAACGGAACCAGGGGAAAATCAACTACAGTAAGATTGATTGCAGCAAGCTTAAGAGAAGCAGGTTACCGTGTTTTAGCTAAAACAACAGGTACACTGCCAAGGGTTATCCTTGAAAATGGGGAAGAAGAAACAATCAAAAGAAGAGGTTCTGCTAACATTATCGAACAAAAACATTTTATTAAAAAAGCTTTTCAAAGAAAATGTAATGCTATTGTTATAGAATGTATGGCAGTCCATCCGGAAACACAATGGGTAAGCGAACATCGATTAATTCATTCAACTATTGGAGTTATCACAAATGTCCGAGAAGACCATCAGGATGTTTATGGACCCCGATTAAAAGATGCAGCAGATGCATTGAAGATGACAGTACCTAAAAATGGTTTTTTGGTAACTGCTGAGGACAAATACTTCCCTGTTATTGAAAAACAAGCTGAACTATTAAACTCAAAAGCTATTCAAGTTAACACTGAAAAGATAGTCCCTGAAGTAGATTTAAAATCAGAAAACTTCTATTTTGAAGATAATGTTGCTATTGCACTTAAAGTAGGAGATTTGTTGGGAATCAAACAGGATATTATATTACAGGGTATTGTTAAGGCTAATCCTGATCCTGGTGCTTTAGCTATTTATAGATTACAGCAGGATAAAAAATATTTATGGTTTATCAATGCCTTTGCTGCTAATGACAGGGAATCGATATTGTTGATTTGGGAAAAAATCAATAATTCTTTACCGGAAAATATGAAAGATTCACCTAAAATTGCAATTATTAATCACCGGAAAGATCGTATTACCAGAACAATTCAATTTGATAAAATACTTGCTAAAGAAATTTATCCCCATCATATTTTATTAGTCGGTGACTATATTCAATTGAGTGAAAAAAAATTAATTGAATTCGGTTATCCTTCTCAACAGATAATAAAAATAGATAAAAAGAAAACAGTAGCACAGGTTTTTAATAATATCTTTAGATTATTTGAAAAAAGCGGTATTGTATATGGATTAGGTAATACCAGGGGCTTTGGATTGGATATTATGGAACACTTGAAAGAAAAGGGAGAAAAGAAATGATTTATCAGGCAATTGGCATCGGTATTGCAATAGGTTTCTTATTTTACGAATTGGTTGGATTATCACCAGGGGGTATAGTTGTCCCCGGGTATATCGCACTTTTTATTGATCAACCTATCAGAGTTGTTATCACAGTGGGTATAGCCATATTAACTTACTATATTGTTAATTTTCTCTCTAATTATCTAATATTATATGGGAAACGAAGATTTTTAAGTATGATACTGATTAGTTTTTTAGTTAAATGGCTGGTGGAAAGTTTCGTTTTTCAATTCCCGGCAGCAAATATTGAGCTTCAAAGTATTGGTTATATTATCCCGGGATTACTGGCAAATGAAATGAACAGACAGGGTATTATTCCTACCCTACTGGCCATGAGCATCGTAGCAATACTGGTTAGGCTTATTCTATATCTTTTTATTTTTTAACCAGCAAAAAATAACTCAATAAATA
>JAQVMU010000038.1 GCA_028703475.1 Atribacterota bacterium
CGGATGCCAAAGCAATAAGCCAGGCTGCAGAGGTATACATCTTTGAAGAAACTGATATTGAATAACTAAAAGAGTGAAATATAATAATAACAATGATTCTCTGTTGAATTAAATGGAAAAAACTACACCTCACCGGAAAACGTCGTTGAGGTGTAGTTTTTAGTAAACTTTTTTTTCACATAAACCGCTTATTATTTTTAATCAAAATCAATGTAGTCGATTGTATTTTTTTATTTTTTCTTAACTAAAAACAAAAAACTATAAACCAAAAACTGTCTTACCTCACCCCCACCTTAATCCTCCCCCCCCTCAATGGGGAGGAAATGAAATAGGATGTAATTCTCATCTCAAGGGTGAGGAAACGAGAAAAGTGTTACCTATACCTTGAAGTTTTTTGACATTTTTTATTAAACTAACTACTATCTACTAGATACTATTTTCCTCGCACCTTGAATCTTGCATCCTTTAGTTCTTGTATTTTAATTTCTTAACGGTATACGTTATACTGTATACGCTATACTTATTTTTCATTGAAATCTCCCACCTCCTTTGTTATAGTAATATCATAAAAAATATCAAAAAAATTACGGAGGTAGACAATTGTGAGTGATAAAACAGTTTGGATTGATTTTGAAACCTTAGAAAATTTCATGATTGATACTTTTATCGGAATTGGTGTACCGGAAAATGATGCGAGAATATGTGCAGATGTATTAATCGCTTCAGATAAGAGGGGTATTGATTCCCATGGTATCGGTAGATTAAAAACCATTTACTATGATCGGATAAAGATTGGAATTCAGTCTCCAACAACTCAGTTTGAAATTGTTAAAGAGTCTCATACCACAGCAGTGGTAGATGGTAACAACGGAATGGGGCAGGTCATTGCTAAAAAATCAATGAAGATGGCTATTGAAAAAGCCAAAGAATATGGAATGGGAATGGTTGCTGTCAGGAATTCAACCCATTACGGGATTGCGGGCTATTATGCGCTGATGGCTGCTGATGCAGGTATGATAGGTATTAGCGGAACTAATGCCCGTCCATCTGTTGCTCCTACTTTTGGTGTAGAAAACATGCTAGGTACAAATGCGTTTACTTTTGCCATGCCCTCTGATGAAGCATTCCCTTTTTGTCTGGACTGTGCTACTTCTATGGTTCAGAGGGGAAGGATTGAGCTGTATGATAGGGAGGAAAAAGAAATTCCGGAAGGTTGGATAATAGATACTGAAGGTAAAACCAGAACTGATACGCATCAGATTTTGGAAGACTTAAAAACTGGTGGTGCTGCACTGGTACCTTTGGGAGGAATTGGTGAAGAAACAGCTGGTTATAAAGGTTATGGGTACTCTACAGTAGTAGAAATATTATCTGCTGCCTTACAGGGAGGAAAATTCTTACAAATGCTTTCCGGGTTCGATGAAAAAGGCAAAGCAATTCCAATAAACTTGGGTCATTTTTTCATTGCCATTAATATTTCTAACTTTATTGAATTGGAATCTTTCAAGAAAACCACCGGGGATATATTAAGAACATTGCGTGCTTCCAAGAAAGCCCCCGGCGCAGAAAGAATATATACTGCGGGTGAAAAAGAATACTTAGCATGGCTGGAGAGAAAAGAGAAAGGTGTACCGATTAATAAAAATCTGCAAAAAGAAATATTGGCTATTCAGAGTGAACTTGGATTAAAAAAATACGAGTTTCCTTTTTAATTTTCTGAATTATCATTTATTTTTTGGTTTAACTCTTTATAAGATTTACGAAAGACCATAGGTTTGCAATAGGGGATGTTTTAATTAAAAATAATTTCTAAAATACCTGTTGAGGTTATTTTAAATAAGTTAAGAGTTACTCTTTTAATGTTGTACCTTGACAGACTTTTAGTTAACCGTTAATATTGGTATGTTTTTTATTAGAGTGTACATGAGAAAGAAGGTTGGATAATTTGTTTTTTCTATTTTTTCTGTATTTATTTCTGATGCCGATATTTTTCTTTTTTATAGTGGCGTTATTTTTCCTACCCTATGGGTTTACAGCATATTCTTTTATAACCCTGATAACTGTTCCCAAGCAGATATGGAAGGTAGCTAACAGTAAAAATTTAAGAAAAAATCATGCCATAGAGCATGCTACTATAAATCTCTTAGAACAGAAGGCAGGACATCGCTTAAATGTTTCCGGTTTATCAAAGGAAGATGGTTTTTATATCTCGGGAATACAGAATCCGGAAATAGTGGAAGATGCGGCAATTCGAGGACTAAACCTTTTAAAACAGGGTAGTTGTCAGCTGGCAATTCATAAACGTTGCGGAACTGATATGGCAATTGCTAATTTTGTAAGTGCCCTGATATTTTTGATTTTGCTTTTCAGCACAGGTATGTTTAGTATTTTGAATATCATAATTGCTTTATTGCTTTCTAATCTTATAAGTCCTTATCTGGGAGAGTATGTACAAAAATATTTTACAACTTCCTGTGATGTAGCAAATATGGAAATAGTTGGCCTGGAGTTCGAATTAGGAAGACAAGAAGAAGCCGGAATGTTATTGAGACACTTTCCGGGAGGATACTTTATAAAAACCGTTTCATATGTAATTGATTATAATTAATACCATATGTATTTGAAATAATCAGGATAAGGAGGTTGTTTATATGGTTGGCAAACAAGAGTTAAATGAAAAAGTTTTGATTTCCAAAATAAACAAAATTGGTATTGTCCACTTGCATGGTGCTGAGAAATATTTAGAAAAACATAAGCCGAAAATGTGCTTTTTAATTTCTTTATCCCAGCCCCATGAGAATGTCTTAAAATATGCTGAAGATATTAAAGGACTGCAAATAGTTGTTTCATCAAACTTTGAAGATGAAAAAAAGAAAATTGAGCAAGACTATAAGGATACAGAAATTGTTATGATTGATTCCTATCAGCTTGCCGGTAGAGACGGGATGCTTGATGGAGCTTAAAAAATACCAGAAAGGGAGGAGAATACATGAAACAGATAGACAAACTGGATATTACAGATAATAAGAGGTTAGTGCTGTCCGTAGGTGAATTCAGAGGCGCTCAAAGAGTTGATATCAGGACATTTGTAAAGCTCAAAGATAAAGATGAATATATCCAGACTAAAAAAGGAATCAACTTTAATGCTGAATGGGTAGATGATTTTGTTAAGATGGTAGAAAAATTAAAAGATACTAAGTTTGAGTAATTTTTATTATAATTATTTTTAGGCATTGATATCTGAATCTAAAATAATCTAATATGAAAATTTATATAAACAAATTTGACAGGTAAAAATGATTAGGGCGGGGAATTAATAAATTTTCCGCCCTATCTTATTGTAAAAAGCCATGATTTCTTTCTTTCATCATTAGTTATTTTATCATAAGCAGTGATATTTGCTATCCATGTCCGCTTCTGGAGCAACTTGGGAGCTACCGGAGTAAAAGATACTTCGTGTAATTCATTGCAATAGTCATAATTTAACAAACCAGATCCACTCAGTCTAAAAAACAAAGAGTCAGGTTCAATATTAGGATTATTCAGTAATGCCCCTATCTTTATTTCCTGATTATCGGTAACGGCACCGTCAGCAGGAAACACATCATATACCTCTAATGTTTTTTGCTGAAGCAATTTTACTAATCGTTGTTTTGAAAAACCGGCTGGAATAATCTGCCGGTTTAGTGAAAATGGATCAATAGGGATAGAATTATTCATGCTATTTACATTGAGAAGGGCTTCATAACCAGCTTTTTCGGCTATCATTTTAATTTCCCTGCTATAGACGCCATAAGGATATGCAAAGGATTCAACAGTGACACCGGTATTTCTTTCCAGGATTGCTCTGGACAAAGTAATTTCTTTTTCTATCCTTTCCAGATATTCTATGTGAGACTCATCTTTTTTCATATTAAGTAAATTACTATGACTGAGAGTATGAGAGCCAATTTCTATTCCAGTATCTATCATTTCCCTGATTTCCTGCCAGGATATTTGATGGTGACCGTTGCCGATAAAATCAGTGTAGAGAAAAAGATTTGCCGGGATCTGATATTTCTTTAATATGGGGAAGGCAAGTTCGTAGACAGATTTAAATCCATCATCGATAGTAATAACAACAGGCTTTTCCGGAAAGAAGTTATTCCTTATACATTCTAAAAGTTGGCTTATAGAAATAATCTTATAACCATTGTCATTTAGATAGGCAATATGTTCTTCAAATAAGTCTATATTGATAGTATAGTCATCCGGGCTATCACCAATACAGAATTTATGATATGTTAAAATTGGCACTGTTGTTTCATTCAGGCTATATGTAACTGAACAAATTCCCGAACCAGTTATAACCAAAAAAAATGCGGCAATTATTAAAATAAACGTTAAAAGAATAGTTATTCTTTTTCTTGTAATTGGGTTTATATTACTCATAGCGAAATAATTTCCTGATCTAATGATTCTTAAGATACCTGCAGAATTTTGTTAAATATTGGAATTATATCTTTAAGTTGTTTAATCGTGTAATCTGCAAGAGCCGGCTTTTGCAGATTGTTCTGGTAATTATCTATCCAGATAGTAGTCATATCCAAATTCTTTCCCCCTGCAATGTCCTTACTGTACGAATCTCCAATCATTATAGATTCATTTCCTTTACAACTTGCTTTATTTAAAGCAGTTTCAAAAATGCAAGGACCGGGTTTATAAACTTTAACTTCTTCGGAAGTGGTTATGGAATCAAAAACACCATTAAGTTTCAAAGACTGAAACTGTTTTTGCTGGTAATCATTGTCGATATCACTGATAATTCCGCAATGACACCCTTTGTCCTTAACCTGATTTATTACATCCCATACCCCTTCGACCAGTTGGGCATATTTTATATGGTTATCCAGAAAAATTATATTAAACCAATCCATATCAGTTTTTTTTGCTTCTATATTAAACTCTTTTAATATTCCCCGGAAGGCATTGAATGAAAAAGAAATCAGTCTTTTAAATTGCATAGAACTACTTTGAGCAAATTCTTTTATGGTCATGTCATTATTAAATAATTGAGATTGATAGATTTCTAACAAATCTTCTTCTGAGACAGATATGCTATAATGTGTTTTAATATCTTTCATCATATTCTGATGGGCAATCTTATCACTTTCGGCATCCATAAGAGTACCCCCAAAATCAAAAAATATAGCCTTAACACTCTTTTTATGGCTCATTTTTATTTTTTCCAATCCTCTTAAGTTTTTTAAAATTTTCTATTGCTTTTGCTGTAAAAATGTAATAAATTTTTTATTATATTAAAATTATAACAGATATGTGCAAAAATATTTAATTTTTGTCAATTGCAATTTCTATAATTATAGTGGCACTTGGTATAATTTATGTGTAGAATATAAATAAAAATAATAAAAAAGTATAACAGGCAAAGGAGAACAAGAATGGAAATAAAAACAATTAAGTTAGAATATCCAGAGGAGGCAAATATTATTCTCGGCCAAAGCCATTTTATTAAAACTGCTGAGGATCTCTATGAAATAATGGTATCAACTGTACCGGGAATGAAATTTGGAATAGCTTTTAATGAAGCATCAGGTCCATGCCTGGTAAGGGCAGAAGGGAATGATAATAAGTTAAAATCAATAGCTGTTTCCAATATAAAAGAGGTCGGAGCCGGGCATGCTTTTATTATAATTTTAGAGAATGCCTTCCCGATCAATGTATTAAATGCAGTGAAGCAATGTCCGGAAGTCTGTCGAATATTTTGCGCTTCTGCCAATCCGGTAGAAGTAATTGTAGCAGAAACAGAGCAAGGTCGAGGTATTATAGGAGTAATTGACGGTTTAATGCCGAAGGGAATTGAGAAGGAAGAGGATATTGAAAAAAGAAGAAAGTTTTTAAGAACTATCAATTATAAACTTTAACAGTTTTTAATTTTTATTAAAAACTTTAAACAAGGAAAGGTAGAAGAGTTTGATTCAGGTTAATAATCTGAAAAAAGTATTTAATGACAAAAAAAGAGGCAGGATAACTGCGGTTAATAAT
This sequence comes from Atribacterota bacterium, assembly GCA_028703475.1. NCBI lineage: Bacteria > Pseudomonadati > Atribacterota > Atribacterota bacterium. The sequence goes on from JAQVMU010000038.1 coordinate 6,043, forward strand.
ATTAGTTTTCATGCCAGGGAGGGAGAGGTATTTGGTTTATTAGGGCCTAACGGTGCAGGAAAGACTACCACTTTGCGAATTTTGGCAACTATGATGGCTCCAACTTCAGGTGAAGTAATTGTAAATGAATACAATGTGGTAAAAGCTGCTCACAAAGTTAGACAGAATATCGGCTTCCTTTCCAGTGAAACGGGGTTATACGACAGGTTTACTCCTCGAGAGACAGTTCGCTTCTTCGGTAAGATTAACGGAATGAATGACCGGGATATCGATGACAGAATTAATGAGATATTCAATATTTTAGGAATGAATGCCTTCGGGGATGTCCGGGTTGATAAATTGTCTACCGGTATGAAGCAAAAGCTTTCCATTGCCAGGGCAATTATTCATAACCCACCTGTATTAATTTTTGATGAGCCAACCGTTGGCCTGGATGTTATTACTGCCAGGGTGGTAATTGAGTATATAAAAGAATTCAGAAAACAGGGGAAGTGTATTATTTTTTCAACCCACCACATGCATGAAGCAGAAAAATTATGTGATACAATTGCTATTATTCACCTGGGCAAACTTCTTTCAGCAGGGTCATTAGAAAAACTTAAAAGGGATGTCCGGCTTGATGATTTGGAAGAAATATTTTTTAAATTGATTGAAACGGAAAATAACAATAAATGAATTGGAATAATATTAGATTAGTATATTTCAAGGAGATTCTTGGCGCAATCCGTGACCGTAGAACACTAATAAGCATGATTATTATACCACTTGTTTTTTATCCACTGTTATTTTTTGGGATTGGATATTTTACAATGACAGGTCAGCAAAAAACAGAGTCCTTACCTTCAATTATTGCTGTACATGGAGAAGAAAGTGCCCCCGGATTGATAGAAATCCTAAAAGAGGAAGAAAAAATTCAGTTAACTGGTATGCCTGTTAATAATCAGGAAGGCCTGGAATCTGGAGAGATATATTTATTAATAGAGATACCCGATGATTTTAATATAAACAAAAATCTGAATGTTAACCAATCGATTATCATTCAGTATGATTCAACCTCCCAGTATTCACAGACTGCCAGAAGGAGAATAATTAATGTACTGGAAAAGTACAGGCAGCAAATAGTGCAAATGAGATTGGAAGAAGTAGATTTGAGCATTGATTATATCCTGCCATTTAATGAAGAATGGATGGATGTTTCTTCTGCCGAAAGAAAAACAGGATCGGTTTTAGGTATGCTTTTACCGTACATTATCGTAATACTTATCTTTGTCGGTGCAATGCATTCTGCAGTTGATATTACTGCCGGTGAAAAGGAGAGGGGTACATTGGCAACTTTATTAGTTAGCCAATTAAGCAGGTTAGAAATTGTTCTTGGGAAATATTTAACAGTAATTACACTTTCTTTTACCAGTATGCTGCTTGGATTAATCGGGTTAAGCATTGCCTTTTTAACTCCGGCTTATGCATTTGGGGAATTATCTTTGATAAAGATTAATCTTTCACTTTATTCTTTCTTTTTATTTTTTTTAGTGTTAGCTCCATTAGTGGGATTGGCAAGTTCAATATTGCTTCTGGTTGGTATATTTGCTCGAAATAATAAAGAAGCCTCTACTTATGTAACACCCATCTATATGGGGGCTATCTTTTTAGGCATGATTTCATTAAGCCAGGGAACTGAATTATCAGAAGTGATGTTCTTTATTCCAATTTTAAATAACAGTGTTGCTTTTAAAGAATTGTTAATGGGTGTTGTTGATTGGGGCCATATTTTAAGCACCCTGTTCAGCAATATTGTAATTGCTTTGATTGCCTTATTATTTGCAGCCAGATTATTTAGCAGAGAGAATGTTCTTTTCCGGAGTTGATTTTTTAGTGTTTACAGTATAGTTTACAAAAAGAGGTTTAAAAAGAAAATGACATCAGTTAAAGGTGATAATAGCTATGATATTGCAGTCATTGGTGGCGGACCCGCCGGCATGATTGCAGCCGGTCGGGCTGCCGAACTGGGTTCCAGGGTTATATTGATTGAAAAGAATAACCTTTTAGGAAAAAAGCTGTTAATTACCGGTAAAGGCCGTTGTAATTTTACCCATTATGAATTAGACAGGGACAAATTGGCAATACATTTTGGGAAAAATGGTCGTTTCCTGTATGGAGCTTTGGACAGATTTGGTGTTTCAGATGTTCTAAATTTTTTTCAATCCAGAGGAGTAGAATGGGCAATAGAGCGAGGTAATCGTGTTTTTCCTGCAGACGGTGATGCCAGAACAGTATTAAATGTACTTACTCAATACCTGAATAAAGGTAAGGTGAATATACTTTGCAATAAAAAAGTTATTGATATTGAACTGATTGAGGAGGATTTGCAAAAATTTAAAATAATTATAAACGAGACAAAAATACAGGAAATAATTTCTGACAAAATTATTATATGCACCGGCGGAAAATCATATCCACAAACAGGTTCAACCGGGGATGGATATGCCTGGGCAAAAAAATTTGGGCATAAGGTTAACAAGACCTTACCGGCATTAAACCCGGTGAGGATTTCTGAATCCTGGGTTCAGGAACTGCAGGGACTTACTTTGAAAAATATTTCTCTTCATTTGTATCAGGGCGGTAAAAAGCGTGATGAAAGATTTGGAGAGATGCTCTTTACCCATTTTGGGGTAAGTGGACCTATTGTTATGGATATGAGCAAACATATTGGTCAACTGTTAAAAAAAGGCGATGTGAAGTTATGGTTGGATTTAAAACCCGCTCTAAGTTTTAAAAAATTAGATGAAAGAATAAGGAGAGATTTTTTAGAATTTAAGGGCAGGATGTTTAAAAACTCTTTAAAAAAACTTCTCCCTTCTTCTATGATAGAATTAATAGTCAGGCTTTCCGGAATAGATGGAGAAAAAAAAGTAGACTATATTTCCAAAGATGAAAGAAACAGATTATTACACTTGTTGAAAGAACTGGAATTAACTCCTACAGAGTTATTAGGATATCAGTGGTCTGTTGTGACCAGCGGTGGTGTAGACTTAAGGGATGTGGACCCGAATTCTATGTGTTCAAAAAAGATTAATAATCTCTATTTTGCAGGAGAGATTTTAGATTTAGATGGTCCCTCAGGGGGATTCAATTTACAAGTATGCTGGAGCACCGGTTATCTTGCCGGAGATAGTGCAGCAGGAAGGAAAAAGGCATGTCAGTAAGAAAAATATTTATTTTAATTATCATTATTATCACAGGTCTTTTTTTATTGACCGGACTGGGTTTTTCGCAGGAGAAAATTCAGCAAAAAATAGATGAATTTAATGGTTTTTCCGGAATCATGGTCAAAGATTTATTAACTGATGAAGTTTTATTTTCTCATAATCCAGATAACCTGTTTACACCTGCTTCACTTGTAAAGATATTTACACTTCTGGCGGGGCTGGAAAACCTTGGCCAGGAATATCAATTTCCCACTGTTTTTTACTTTTCAAGCTCTAAACCGGGATATATCAACAGTGACATCTATATTAAAGGTTTCGGAGATCCGACCCGGTCCCCTGAGGATATTAGAGCGATAGCCTGTGATTTGATAGACCAATATAGTATTAAAAAAATAACAGGTGATATTGTCCTGGATGATAGTGCTTTTTCTCCCGGAGAATTTTTAGGCAGGGGATGGATGTGGGATGATGAAAATCCTTTGATTGGCTCCTTCATTATAAAGGGGGAAAATGCAGTAGAGCCCAGAATTTCTTATTATAAACAGATGAGTAACGGCTGGGGAGAAATATTTTGTCAGGAACTATACAGGCAAGGAGTAAAAATTGACGGGGAATTAAGGATTGGCAAAGTAGATGAAAACCTTTCGGTCAAGGCAATGTTTTATTCTGAGCCATTAGATGAGATATTGACTCATATGATGATAATGAGTGATAATCAAAGTGCTGAAGCAGTGTTTCGATCCCTGGCGCTGGCGGATGACCTTGTTGATATCTCAACAATAAATAATTCAATCACTGCTATGTCAGACACAATTTTTGACAAACTATTACTTCAATGGGGAGAAGATTATGTTATTGTAGATGGTTGTGGGCTTTCAGAATATAATTTAGTAACTCCTACACAGGTTGTAAGTGCAATTTCCTACTTGTTTGACCAATATGGTACTGAAATATTGCAATACTTTGCGAATATAAATGAAAGAGGCACTATTAGGGAAAGATTCCCCTTTCAAGTCTGGGCAAAGACGGGAAGTTTGCCGTCATCCTCCGGATTAGCAGGTTTTATGCAAACCAAGAACAATAGAGATATTATTTTCTGTTTAATTGCAAACAACTTTTCCGGCGAACAGAACAATCCGAAAGAATTTGAAAACAATATAATAGAATACATTTACGAGAATTATTAAGAATGAAAAGCTATAACTTTATTCATTTTGTGTTATAAAATTAAAAATATCAAAATTCAAACAATCTTTTCCTGTTTTAAATTTTATTATTTTCTGTTAATATGATGAAAATTAAGTAGATTTCTGAAACTTAACAGTATCAACAAATGTTACCTCTTGTCTTTTAAAAACATTTTAAATAATTAGGAAAGGATTAAATTATGCCAAAAAATGAAAAAAAATTAAATAGAAGCAATGAACAGGCAACTATACGTTATATGGTCTATTTTTTAATTTTTCTTCTTTACCTGATTCCTATCATAATTGTAATCATGCATGGCTTTAGCGATTATTTTCAATTATTTCGGAGAGTAACCGCATTGACAGGGATATCATCACTCTTTATTGCTATTATTCTTAGTTCACTGGTCAGACAAAGTAAAAAATTATTTGGAACAGTCTATATCAAAATTCATCATTTTTTCTCAATCAGCGGTTTGATATTAATTACTCTTCATCCGATTATTATGGCCATAGACTTTGGTACTACCAGCATATTTGCCCTCAGTTTCAGTTCCTGGGATGCTTTTTTAACAAATGGTGGTCGGCCTGCATTATACCTGGCCTATATTGCCACCATTGCGGCAGTATTAAGAAAAAGTATAACAAAATACTGGAGATATTTTCACAGTATTATTTATTTTGCTTTTATCTTTGGGGCGATACATGGGTTACGAATGGGGAGCAATTTAAGCAGCCCAATACTGTACGGACTCTTCATAATTATGATTGCAGCAGTTATTGCTAACTTTTTCTATAAGAGATATTTGAATACTTGATATCCTTAACATAATTACTCTAATAAAATATTTCTGAATTACCCAAATATTCTGAATATGAATAAAGGGAATAATCTTTAGAAATCCAGATATAATTTAAGAAAAGAGCAATATAGATGTTAACATTTAATTCAATTTATTTATTATTATTGATACCTGTCTTTGTTGGATGGTTTGCCCAATGGAGAGTACAGCAGAGTTTTTATAAATATCTTAATGTAACTAATAAAAAAGGTATAACAGGTACGGAAATTACTCAAACTCTTTTATCACATCATGAAATAAACATTCCAGTTTTAGAAAGTAAAAGAGTGATGGTGAATTATTACAATCCACAGGACAAGACTTTGCACATTTCCGGAAAAGTTGCCAGAAATAAATCGATTACTTCAATGGGTATTGTAGCCCATGAAGTAGAACATGCCCTTCAGGATAAACAGGGTTGCAGATTTATGGTTTTGCGAAACAAGATGGCAAAAAATTTGGCATTGCTTGGACAGTTCAGCCCTTTAGTATTTATCTGGGGGATTTTCTTTCGAAATTCAATATTCATCTACCTTGGCGTAATTTTATTATTTGGAATGTCAATATTTGCTCTAATTTCACTGCCGGTGGAAATAAATGCCAGCAAAAGAGCCCTGGAAACATTGAAAAAATTAAAAATTGCAGACAAAGAAGAAATAAAGATGGTAGCTACCGTATTACGCAATGCAGCATTGACTTATTTTGTAGGGGCAGGACAAAGGATAGCAACTTTTCTATTTATTGTTATGATTCTGTTTATGTCACATCAAATATAATAGCAAATTTAAGTTTAATCCCTTTTATCCTTTTTCAGGTTATAGTAAAATAAGGGATAGAAATATTTATATGGATGCCGGTATTTATTTCAACAGACATTTATTGGAGAAATAGAAAGAAAGGATAATGATGATAAAAGTTATAAAAAGAAATGACAAGATACAATATTTTGATAAAAATAAGATTATTAATGCAATTGTACAGGCTATGAGGGAAACAATTAAAGGTGTAGACAAAGAAATTGCTGCCAATATAGCAAAAAAGATAGAGAAAGATTTAAAAAATTCTAAAGAAAGTGTGACTGTTTCTGATATTCAGGAAAGAGTTGAAACGGAATTAATGAACAGTGAGAGAAAAGATGTAGCAAAGACCTATATCCTATATCGGGAACAGCGTGACAAATTAAGAGGAATCTCTTCTGCTAATCATAAAATATTAACAGATGAATTTATAAGTAAATATAAGCATATGCCGAATCCCTTCCCTTCTCAATTAGGGCAATTTGTGTATTATAGAACTTACTCCAGGTGGCTACCATTTGAAAAAAGAAGAGAATACTGGTGGGAAACTGTTAGAAGGGCAGTAGAATTTAATTGTAATTTAGTACGAACCAGCCAGCAGGAGGCAGAGGCTTTATATGATAATATCTATCATCTAAAACAATTTTTAGCAGGCCGAACATTGTGGACTGGCGGAACTGAAGTCAGTTCGAAATATCCTATGGCGAATTTTAATTGCAGTTTTACTGTGATGGACAAGTTCAGTGCTTACAAAGACTTATTTTATCTTTTAATGATTGGTTCCGGAGTAGGGGTAAGAGTTTTAAAGTCAGATGTACAAAAATTACCAAAAATAAGGACTAATATAAAGATTATTCATGAGGCTTACAATCCAAAACCCAAAGAAAAAAGAGAAGATTTGACCAGTATTTATTTTGAAAATGAAACCGCCCATATCGTAGTAGGAGACAGTAAAGAAGGATGGGTTCAGTCATTAGATTACTATATAAGCATTCTATCAAAAAAAGAATTCAGACAAATCCATACAGTTATATTTAACTATGATCATGTGAGACCTAAAGGAGAAAAACTAAAAACCTTTGGAGGAACTGCATCGGGATATGAAAGTTTGGAGAAGATGTTCACAAAGATTGACAAGGTGGTAAAGAATAATTGTTTTGGCAATTGGAAAAAATTAAGACCGGTTGATTGCATGGATATTGCTAATATCATTGGTCAGAATGTAGTGGTTGGCGGAGTCCGCAGAACCAGCGAAGTTATATTATTTGACCCGGATGACCAGGATATTTTAAATGCTAAGAATAATTTATATGAGCAGATTGACGGAAAATGGGTAAAAAATGAAGAAATAGACTATCGAGAAATGAGTAATAATAGTATTTTTTATACTTCCAAGCCAAGTAGAGAACAACTTTCCTGGCATGTTCAACAGATGAGATATAGCGGTGAACCAGGCTTTATGAATGCAGAAGCGGCTGCTAAAAGAAGGCCAAATTTAGAAGGAGCTAACCCCTGTATGGAGGTTTTGCTGGATAGGGAGCAGATGTGTAACTTAACCACAGTGAATGCTATGGGATTTACACAAGATGGAAAATTGAACAAAAAAGAATTATTTGAAGCTCAGCGTCTTTCTGTTCGAGCAGGTTTCAGAATGACCTTTCTGGATTTAGAGTTAGATCAGTGGGATGTTAAACAGAAAAGGGATAGACTGGTTGGCTGCAGTCTGACCGGCTGGCAGGATATGGTAAATGCTACAGGCATGTCAGCAGAAGAACAGTCTCAATTAAGAAAAGAGTTAAGAGAAGTTGCCCATAAAGAAGCAGATTTCTATGCCAAAAAACTTGGAGTCAACCCACCTTTATTGGTTACTTCTATAAAACCGGAAGGTACCGCGACACAGCTTCCCGGAGTCTCCAGTGGTGTACACTATTCGCACGCACCCTATTATATAAGAAGAGTTCGCATAAATGCTTCTGACCCGTTGTTAAAAGTTTGTGAAGAATTAGGATATGACATAAAACCGGAAAATGGCCAGACTGAAGAAAATTGTCGCACTAAGGTTATTTCTTTCCCTTGCACGGCACCGGAAGGGAAAACCAAGAAAGATATTTCTGCAATAGAACAATTGGAAAATTACAAAGCTTTTCAGAAAGAGTATACTGACCATAATACTTCTATTACAGTACATGTCAGAAATGAAGAATGGGAAGAAGTGGAAGAATGGTTATGGAATAACTGGGATGATATTGTTGCAGTGAGTTTTGTTTCTTTAGATGATAGTTTTTATGCCCAGATGCCATATGAAGAAATTAGCAAGGAAGAATACGAGAAGAGAGCTGAAGAAATGGTTCATTTTATCCCATCACTTATCTCTAAATATGAAAAAGATGAATTGTTAATTGATTTAGGAGATGAATCTTGTGCCAGCGGAGCTTGCCCGATTAGATAAGGTTATTATTTAGGTATAATAAATAGCTGAAGATTGAAAAAGAAAGCTATTTTAAAAATAAATGATGATGATTTATTTCTTGTAATAACTTTTTTATAACTCAGTTTTTACTATAAAGGAATAAATCAGAAGTATTACTCCAAAAGTAATTGCCATGTCTGCTATGTTAAGAATGCCAGTCCTTAAATTGCCTATTCCGAAATTAAGAAAATCTA
>JAQVMU010000039.1 GCA_028703475.1 Atribacterota bacterium
CCACTCCACCCTCAGAAGGGGAAGAAGAGGAATCTTCCGGAGAATCTACCGGTCGAGTAGTGCTGATGGAGCTCTTCAATGTAGAGGGATGTGCTGCCAGCAAGGCATTAAACCCCCTTGTAGAAGAGGTGGCAGAAGAATATTCAACTGATGAGGTTATATTAGTAGAATTAAAAGGCTGGCTAAAGGGGTCTACCCCTGAGACTGAAGAACGTTTTGACTGGTATATCCCTGAAGACAAACATACTCCCTTTATCGCCTTTAACGGCCTGTCTGATACCTTCAGTGAGGGAATCTCCGGCGGTGGCGGCGGAGGTGGAGGAGGATCTCCAGGAACAACGGTAAAAATACCAGAAACCACTAAAGTTGCTAATGAAGAAACAGAGGATCAACTAATTGATGTTTCCCCTGACCATTCCTCGGTGACCTTTGCTCAGACAACTACTCAACTGGAGGAACTTCAGCCGGGGGATGTTTTGGTAATGGGAATTACACCGCAAACTCCCTATGGATTACTGAGAAAGGTTGTCTCGGTGTCGAGAAGCAGGCAATCCAGCGAAGTTAGTGTTCAGACTGAGCCGGCAAAATTAGAGGATGCGGTAGAACAAGGTGACTTTGAAATGACAAAATCTCTCTCACCCGATGAGGTTTCCAGAAGTGTTTCTCATGTCCAAGGAGTTCGTTCACTTGCTGGAACCAGCCGCTCACCGGGTATCTATGATTTTGAATATTCACTGGATGCGTTGCTCTATGATGGAGATGATGACCCTGATACCAAATACGATAATATCGAAGCTACTGGTTTACTTAGTTTTGATTATGATATTATCTTTGATGGAGAGATAAGGTGGTTCAAACTACAAAGCCTGGTATTTAAGAATGTTGTCAACATAGAGGAGAATATCGAAGTCACTGTAGGTGGAAATTTAGCCAGTTTTGATGAATCCTATGAATTATTTACCCTTTATTTTGCTCCCATACCTGTGCCGTTAGGCCCGGTGGTTATTTACCTCACCCCGCAAATCGATCTCATAATAGGGATAGAGGGTAATATCTATGCCCAGGTTACCACAGATGTAACCCAGACCAATACCTTCACTGCAGGGATTGAACTGGCCAATGGACAATGGCAACCCATTGCCAGCTATGACCCTGCTTTTGATTATAATGAACCGACTCTATCTGCCGGGGCTGATGTCAAAGCTTATGCCGGACCACAATTGGAATGTATGATCATCAATTTAGCCGGTCCCCATTGTAACATCTTTGGTTATTTGGATTTACATGCCAATACTTCAGAGATACCCTGGTGGATTCTCAATGCTGGTTTGGAAGTAAGCGCTGGAATCGAAGTGGAAGCCCTGACCTATCATTGGACCAGTCCGGAATATACGCTGATTGATCTATGTACGGACCCGCCCTTAGCCCAGGCTGGTGGTGGTTCATCAAATGGATATATTTCGGGTAAAGTAATTGATGCTGTTGTTGATGATGCAATACAAGGTGTTTCAGTAGAAGCTTATAATGGAGATGAATTAATATATTCAGATTTAACTGATTCTTCAGGAGATTATTACTTAACAGTTCCTCCTGGTCTTTATAAAGTTAAATTTATTAAGACTGGCTATATTACAGCAATACATGAAAACGTGTTAGTTGAGGAAGGAATCACTAACTATCTTCAAACTATACTTCAAATTGATGAAAATTATTCTGGAGAAGGTAATATTAATGGGACAATATCAAACGCGCTAAACGGTAATGGGGTTAGTGGTATATCAATAGGGCTAAGGGAAGGACTAAATGTTACGACTGGCACAGTTATTACGTCAACCCTGACAGGTAATGAAGGATATTATGAATTTTCAAATTTAAATGCTGGTTATTATACTGCAGAGGCAAGTGGGACAGGTTACAATACAACTTATTTTACAGTTATATGTATTGGAGGAACTACAACTGAAAATCAGGATGCTACAATAACACCTAATGTTTCTGAAGAGCAAACAAGATTTGTACTGAGATGGGGAGAGAGCCCTTATGATTTAGATTCCCATTTGACTGGTCCCACATCTGAGGATAGCAGATTTCATGTCTACTGGGCTAATAAAACATATACCTACTCTGGAATAACATACGCTGATTTGGATAGGGACGATACAAATAGTTTTGGACCTGAAACAACAACTATTTATCAACAAATACCTGGAGTCTATAGGTTTTCTGTTCATGATTATAGTAATAGGAATAGTGATAATAGTTTTGCTCTTGCTAATTCAGGTGCTTATGTTCAAGTGTATAGTGGTTCAGAACTTATTGCAACTTATAATGTACCATCTAATCAAGATGGGACTTTATGGACAGTATGTGAGATAGATGGAAACACAATGACTCCAATTAACGAAATGTCTTATGAGTCTAGTTATTCGGATATTAGACAAATAAGCAGTTCAGATGCAGAATTAATGATAGACCTTCCAACAAAGAAATAGTGTAAAAACAACAAAAGTGGGGCTAAATTTTATAGAAATTGGCCCCACTTTAAAATTATTTGACTTTCCCCCTCTACTTCGATATATTAAAAATAATATTATAGGCCAAACAACACAACATGAAATGTAGTTTATTGATACTAAAAAATATCAGATGCTTTGGTATGCTAAATATTTAAAGCTGCAAGTGAGGCAGGTAAATATATAAGTTGAAAATTACCTTAAAATCTGAATAGTTAAATATTGGGTCCTTAAATAAAATACTCAGATTACGGGTACTGCTTTTAATCTCTTAGGGTCTAATTCCTCGCAGCTCTGCTGCGACTAATAAATATGATTTGTATTAGAATTAGATTTCAGATACCCCGTAGCTCTGCTACGGGGAGGTTCATTTTCGATTCCGAATTAAGAAATATATATCCTAATTTCTATTATTATTAATTATTAATAAGGAGGAACCTTATGTTTAAAAAACACTACCCCATCTTTCTCATCTTTTCTCTTTTGCTTCTCTTAGTTTTTTACTCCCTGGCTTTTTCTTCAACCGACAAGGATGACTACTACCGGGACCTGGTCAGAGAAAAGATCGAAACCCAGCTAGCCCGTGCCCCCAAAATCTCCCTCACCGTCAACCGGCAGAGCACCTCACAGGAGACCACCCTTACCGGTACGGCCACCAACACCTCGGATGAGACCCTTACCGATCTAGTGATAAACGGTATGCTCATTACCGATGAAGGTGAAACCGGCTCCCACTACCAGGTCATCGACGTCTTCGAGGAACAGAAAGTCTCCATCGCCTCTCTCTCCCCTGAGGAGACCCAGGAATTTAGCTTCCAGCTAACCGGTATCTCCTGGAATTCCGGCAAACTCAACGGCATTATCTTTGTTCAGGAAACCCAGTCCGAGAACAAGGAAATCTACCAAGCCATCTTCATCCAGTAGGAGGTTATAGATGAAAAGATATTCATTTTTGCTTATTCCTTTATTTATCCTGTCTTTATTGTTTCTCAGCTGTCAGGGCATTGCCCCTCCCACTCCACCCTCAGAAGGGGAAGAAGAGGAATCTTCCGGAGAATCTACCGGTCGAGTAGTGCTGGTGGAGCTCTTTAACGTAGAGGGCTGTCCTGCCTGTAAGGCCATCAACCCCATTGTCGAAGATCTGATTGATGAATATTCCACCGATGAGGTCATCTTAGTCCAGTTAAAAGGCTGGCTGGCCGGAGCCACCCCTGAGACCGAAGAGCGTTTCAGCTGGTATGTCTCAGGAACCAAACATACTCCCTTTATCGCTTTTAACGGCCTGTCTGATACCTTCAGTGAGGGAATCTCCGGCGGTGGCGGCGGAGGTGGAGGAGGAGGGCCTGTAAATCATGCCCCCATTGTAACATCAGAGCCAGTTACAACTGCTACTGTTGATGAAGAATACGTCTATGATGTAGAAGCTACTGACGCTGATGATGATACTTTGACTTATTCATTGGCTACAGGTCCTGTAGCTATGTTCATTGAACCTGCAACAGGTTTAATTACCTGGACACCTACTTGGTATCAAACTGGAGAATACGATATTTCAGTAGAAGTAAGTGATGGAAGAAAAAAGTCGACTCAAAATTTTATTATAACAGTTTCTGACCGTCTTTACGCTATAGCTATAACCAATCAGATTACCGAACCTCTTATCCTTGAGAAAAAGATTGAATATTTAAAATCAGAAGGAATAATTAAGGATAGCTATTCCATTAACAAACCACTATCAGTTAAAAGAGGCAGTACAGAGCATTATATTGAAATAGGATGGCCAAACAGTTTTCCTGATGCAAGTGGTTATAAAATATATAGAAAAGAAAATTCATCGGAATCGGAATATGAATTATATTATACTTTGGAAAATCCATCTTCTGATGATTGGCTTTACTTTGATGATGATTCTATTGAAACTGAAGGTAAATCTTACACCTATTATATTACTGCTTATAATAGCAATAATGGTGAACCGGAAGAAGAGATATATCGCAGTAATGAAATGACTATTAATACCTGGTTGCCTCCCTGCTCATTAGATAGTCCGGTAGATGAATTTCCTATTACTGAACCAATCCCAAGCTTTGCATGGAATCCTGTAGGGTTAAGTGATTTTCCATCTGGTTCCATTGTAAGCGGAGACAGTGATTTATGGATATATGATTATACTTCTGTAAGCGGAGCCTGGTGGCGTTACTTTGATGATATGACTACTTCAAATGTTACCTATAATGATGACGGAAGTGCTGCATCTCTGGTTTCCGGTCACGAATATTATTGGAACTCTTGGGGCTATGGGTATGATGGAAATGGAGACTTGATAGCCATGTCCTGGAGTGAAGATTGGGATTTTACTGTAGACATTGAGGGTTCCACAGTCCGCCGTGCATTATTGGTGGGAGTAGGAGATTACATAAGTGAAGATATTCCAGATTTGCCTGCACCTCCGTATGATGTTGATATGATGCGTGATACACTTGAACATTCCGGAATTGAACCAAACTTAATTGGTGAGTTAAAAGACCAGCAAGCTACCAAAAGTGATATATTAACTGGAATAGCAAATGCTTTTGATGGAGCAGATTCAGATGATATTTCCTATTTCTATTTTACTGGGCATGGTACTTTAGATAATGATGATGTATCATATTTATGTCCTACAGATTATAATTTAAATACCAGCACTGCAATTAGTGTAAATGATTTGGAAACTGCCTTGAGTGCCATCCAAGGTACAAAAGTGATTTTTATCGATTCCTGTCATTCAGGGGGCTTTATTGGCAGGGAAATAAACCAAGAGAGCATGTCAGACTATTTACAAGATTATAATAGTAATATTATCAATACCTTTATGGCAAAATCATTTACTGAAAGAGATTTGGCTACATCCCAATATCAAGTCTTAACTGCATGTCTTTCAATACAAACAAGCGTAGAATTAATCCCATCAGAGGGTAATCCTTTTGGTTTGTTTAGCCGGGTATTATGTGATGGTTGCGGTTATGATTATTATAGTCATCCCTACCATGCAGATTCAAATGCAAATGGTGAAGTAACTTTAGATGAAGCTTATTTTTATACTGCTTACTGGGTAAATGAGATCAGTGATGATCTTAATGAATTGCCTGGTTGGGAAATTGATCAGGATACTCAGGTATATCCGGTTGGTTCAAATTTCGTTATTATCAAAGAATCTGCTGGTTTATAAAAGGAATAAATATCAGGTTTAGACTAAATTTAATGAAGAAGTAGTAACAAGAGAAGGATAAAGTGTATCCATCCTTCTCTTGTTACTTTATAGAACTATCATGTTATGGAAATGCAATTGAAAATAGTATTTTTTTATTTTTAAATTCAGTCATTATATTTTCATAGTTCTTTCAAAACTCCTTGTCAAGATAGCTTTTGTTATATATAATATTTTTTATGATGAATACAGAAAAAAGTGGGAAATTATTTTTTGTTTTTTTATTTGTTATCATTTTGTTATTTTTTAATGCCTGTCATGGTGATTTTGTCATCCCCGGTCTTGAAGATGATAATGAAAATAGTATTACCACTAATGCTTATATAATTATTAAAGGCAATACCGATATTATCAAAGATTGTACGCCAGAATTCAGTATTTTCACAGAAAAAACAAACATTGCCTCAATGTCATTTAGTGGTAATGGTAAAGATTGGTCAGAATGGGTAGCTTATAGTGAAAATTATGACCAGTTTAATATTGCTAATGGTTTGTATGGAACGGATATGGAATCAGGCGTCAAAACTATTTACGTTCGATTTAAGGATATTAATGATGTTATTTACCCGCAAGATTTCCAGGAACCTGTTTGTTGTAAATTTGAGTATGAAATTCAGCAACTTTTTTCAATTGAAATTGAACCTAATGAGATAGAAATAAAAACAGGAGAAAGTCAAAAATTTATTGTAAAAGGTTATGACCTTTTTTCTAAAAATGAAATTCCTCTAGATGGTAAAAAAATTGAATGGAGCAAATCATGTGGGGTAGGTAAGTTAAATCCTATTATTAGTTTGCAGACAACTTATACCGCACCAGATATCCCGGGTCCCAGAAATATATCTGCCCATTATGGTTCTTTGGGAACCGGGGCAAAAATTTATATAATTCAGGAATGATTAGAGAAACAATATAGAGGTAGTGAAAAATATATTTTTAAATCTATTTTAATTTAATGAATAAGAAAAAGGAGAAAAGGAAATGAAAAAAATTATTGTATTATTGCTTGTAATGTCTCTAGCATTTTTTGCAATTACCGGATGTGATGGCATAGGTACTCCCAACGGAGCTGAAGGAGAAGGAGAAGGTGAAGGTGAAGGAGAAGAGGAAGTTAAACAGGTAGTATTGGTAGAAGCCTATGTTGCTGAAGGTTGTAGTTATTGTAAACTTGTTGAACCACATCTAGAAAAGTTAGCTAATGAATATGGTAGAGATGAAATGATTTTAGTAGAAATAATTCCCTGGCTTAGTTACGAAACTCAAAATGGTAAAGATAGATATGATTGGTATTCTCTATCAGGTGGTACTCCTCAAATATTGTTTAATGGTTTGATTTATAGCCCACTTACTGGGAATGCGAGTTATTCAGCCATTAAAAGTAGAATTGCAGCCCAATTGAGTGCTACTCCAAAAATAACAATTCAGGCAGCTAGAACAGAAACCAATGGTACTTCAACCATTAGCGGCTCAATCAAAAATATCAGTGATAATGATTTATCGAATTTAGTTATTAATGGAATGATTTTTAGAAGCCGGGGTGATTTCCCTTATGCGGTAACAGATATTTTTGATGATAAAAAAATCACTGTTACCTCTTTAGCTGCAGGAGAAACAAGAAGTTTTGAAATAATTTTAGAAGATATAAACTGGACTGTTCAAAAATTAAATGGAGTTATTTTTGTACAGGAAACAACTGGCAAAAAAATTATCCGTCAATCATTATTTATAAATTAAGAGTAATATTCGGGGTCAGGCTTCACAAGTTCACAAAAATCATCAGTTTAGTCAAAATCTATTATTTTGTGAACTTGTGAAGCCTGACCCCGAAAGAATTTTGCAGTATTATTTGTGATTGGGTATAATATTTTTATGAAACAAAAGGTTTTATTTATTAGAGTAATTTTAATTTTTTTCTTATTTATTATTTTGATTACTATTCCCCTTATGGCTTATTCTCAGGAAAGCCAAGGAAGGGAAACCAGTTCCAGCTCATCTGGAGTTCCAAAAAATGTATTAATTGAGCTTTTTATTAATGCAGAGTGTACTAGCTGTCCGAAAGCAGCTTTTTGCCTGGAAGAACTTGCCTGGAATTATGAACCGGGAAAGGTAATACTAGTCGAAGAGCACATCTGGGGTGACGGTTATGATATACCAGAGACTAATTCCCGCTATAACTGGTATATAGGGGATGGTGTCAAGGGGACTCCCGATGCCTTTTTCAATGGACTTTCTGAGAGAATACAAGGACTGTGCTGTGATTGTGGAGACATTGATGAAAATGTTTCTGCCTATCAGGAAATTATTGATGAACAATTGGAGAAGAACTCACCTGTTCAAATAGATGCTGGCTATAGTATCTGTGGAGGAAAGATTATTGTCCAGGGAGATATTACTAATGCAAGCCATTCTATGCTGCATAATCAGATTCTCAGCGGGATGGTATATTATGAAGGCGATGAAAGTGAATTATTTTACCTGGTGAAGGATATTTTTGAAAACCAGGATGTTTGTCAACTTGCCCCGATGGAAGAAAAAAAATTCAGCTTTGTATCCGAGCTAAATTTAAGCAACCTGGATGAGGGTGAGTTGGATAAGTACTATTGTGTAGTATTTGTCCAGGACAGACTAACTAAGGAAGTATTACAATCCTACCTAATCCAATAAAAATAATCAAATATTCGGGGTCAGGCTTCACATATTCACAAAATATGGTATTACTACTATAATTATGCTAAACTATATGATAAGGCAAATTTTAGTTGTATGAGCAACAGTTTAACAAATAAAGAAGGAAATAGTTTGTCAAGAAAAACAAGGATACATTACGAAGGTGCCCTATATCATATAATTGTTAGAGGTAATAATCGGACTAACATCTTTAAAAACAGTGAAAATAAGCAGGAATATTTAAATATAGTAAAAAGATATAAAAGAAAATATAATTTTAAAATATATGCTTACTAGTGTCATGGGGACGGTTCTTCTGACAATAAAACAATATCTTTTTGCAGGTGAAAATAAAATTAGGTATAATAATATTATGAATAAATATAAAAATATAATAAAAATTAATAGATTGTTTCTATTTTTAATATCATTGTTGTTAGTTGTGTTTTCCTGTTCCGTAGCTGTTTCTTCCCAGGATGAACCGGAAAGCAATACAGATGTCCGGGTGACATCTGTGCCGAAAAATTTGCTTGTTGAGCTTTTTATAAATGCTGACTGTGCCACTTGTCCGAAGGCTGCCTTTTGCCTGGAGGATCTTACCTGGGGTTATGAGCCTGGAAGAGTTGTCCTGGCAGAGCTTCATATCTGGGGTGACGGACATGATACTCCCGAAACTAATGCACGGTATGACTGGTATGTGGGTGATGGGATAAAGGGAACACCTGATACTTTTTTTAATGGAATGTCTGAAAGAATACAGGGATTGTGCTGTGATTGTGGCGATATAAATGAGAATTATGACGGATACCAGCAGATAATTGAAAAGCATCTTACTGAATTCTCACCCATCAGCATTACTGCCAACCAAAGTATTTATGGCGGAAAAATGGTAATTGAGGGAGAGATATCAAATGTAAGTCATTCATTGTTGCAGAATTTGTTTATCAGTGGGATAGTGTATTTTGAAGGTGATGATACCGAGTTTTATTATTTAGTAAGAGATATTTTTGAAAATCAGGATATCTGCCAGCTAACTCCTATGGAAAAACGAAAATTCAGTTTTGTTTCAGATTTAGATCTAAGTGAATTAACAGATGATGAGCTGGACAGGTATTATGCGGTAATATTTATTCAGGATAAATTAAGTAAGGAAATTATACAATCATTCCTGGTTCAATAAAAGAAATAAAAGGGATCAGGAAGGAGGATGAATATGAAAAATTTAAGATTAAAAAATAAGCCGGATATCAAAAAAGGATTATTATTACTGTTAACGGTAATATCTTTATCCCTTTGCTTTACTATGCAATCTTTTGCTCAAATCAAGACCGGTGAAACAGCACCTGATTTTGTGCTTAATGATTTAAATGGTAAGGAATACAAGTTGAGTCAGTTTCGGAATCAGCAGGATTATGTTGTTTTATGCTTTCTAAAAGGTGATGACTCCAATTCTATAGGAAAAATGGATGATATTATTTCCTTTTTCAGGGAATGCAATCCGGGAAGTTCTTATCAGATAATAGGAGTAATAGCACCACCGGAAGATGGAAATGAAGAATTTCTGGATAGCTTTAACAAATATCAGGATATTGAAGGATTTCCTCTTGCTATATTAGTGGAAGAGGGTACAGAGGTATTGGAAAGTTATGATGTGGAGGGATTTCCAAATGTTATTTTGCTAAGATATGATCTAAGTATTGCTAAAATATACTCCAGGTTTAATACAAGAGAGGAAAGGTCATTTTATCAGTACTTAAACTTCATAATGCATTGCAGCACTAATAGCAGTAAGAACGGTTCCGGGTGTAATGGCGGTGTATGTCCCCCACCCCCTGGTTTTGAATAAGGTATATTTTTAAAAGTAACAACATAAAGGGTATTAAATGATTAAATTACAGCAAAGAAATAGAATAAAAAGTGTATTGATACTGATTATTATGGGTTTACTTCTAACTTCTTTCTTTGGATGCAATAACCCTGACCCGCCAAAGCTGGTTCTTTCAGAAGCAAGCTGGTATTTTGGTGAAGTACCCCCTGACGAACAGCCTTCTCATGCTTTCAGGATAAAAAACGAAGGTGACCAAAAATTGATAATAGAATCGGCTTATTCTTCCTGTGCCTGTGTGATACTTGAATTACCAGAAAAAGAGATTGAGCCGGGAGAGGAAGCAGAATTAATTGCTACATTTGACCCCTATGGTTATGAGGGAGATGTAACCAAAAATATTACATTGAAGACAAATGACCCGGAGAATCCGGAAAAAATAATCGAGACAAGCATTACTGTTTTACGGGTTCCAAACCCTGATATTGAATTATCTCAACAGACATTTAATCTCGGAGACCTCTCCTCAAGTGATAAACAGGAAATTGTATTTACCATAACAAACAGCGGAGATGCTGACCTTATAATTCAAGAGGTCATTACGGAAGATATTTTTGGTCATAATATAAACACTCCTCTTATAATTTTACCTGAAGAAGAATACGCTGCGGAATTTTCAATTGATATAAGTCAGCTTAAAGAAGGAGAATTTCGTAAAGCGGTACGCATAATGACAAATGACCCACAGAACGCAGCAGTCTTTCTAAGAATAACCGGGAATATAAAAGACTCATAAATAATTTTTCATCAGAAAAAACATCAGAATATAGCTATCAAATATATTTTTTATACTGAAAGAAATAATTTAAATAGTATTTTTAAAAGAATATTATAATTGTGACGATTTTTTCTAATAAAAAAACTATTATTTTTACATAAGCACTGGAGGAATAGCTTGGATTTTCAAAGGGACTATAAAGAAAAGTATAAGCAATGGCTAAACAGCCCTACACTCAGTAATGAGGCAAAAAATGAACTTCAGGAGATATCTGATAAAGAAGATGAGATTCAGGACCGTTTTTACAAGGATTTAGAGTTTGGCACTGGTGGAATGCGTGGTAAGATTGGCATGGGTACCAACAGAATGAATATTTATACTGTTGGAAAATCAACCCAGGGACTGGCTGATTATCTTTTGGAAAATATAGATAATGCTTCATCCAAAGGTGTAGTGATAGCATATGATCCACGATATAAATCCAGGGAATTTTCTGAAAGGGCCGCCGGAGTATTAACCGCCAATGGAATTAAGGTTTATCTGTTTACAGACATCAGGCCGACACCGGAACTATCTTTTGCAGTAAGAGAACTTGATGCAGCAGCAGGTATTGTGATTACAGCCAGCCATAATCCTCCCGAATACAATGGTTATAAAGTTTATGGTGATAATGCTGCCCAGGTGTTGCCTGAGGTCGCTGACCGGATAATCGAGAAGATAAATCAAATAATAGATTATTCTGAAATCAGGTTTATATCTCCGGAAGAAGCTGAAAAAAGTAATTTGCTGATTAATATCGGTGAAGATATTGACCGACTTTATTACAAGAGGGTGATGGAATTAACATTAAGTCATGATGTGGATAAAAATATCAATATTGTCTACACCCCATTGCACGGTACAGGAAATATACCGGTGCGTACAATATTAAAAGAAATTGGCTATAATAATGTATTTGTTGACGAGGAACAAGCTAAACCTGACCCTGAATTTCCCACTGTCGATTCTCCTAATCCGGAAAATCCGGATGCTTTTCGAAAAGCTGTGGAGTTGGGGAAAGAAATGAATGCCGATATCCTTATCGCTACAGACCCGGATTGTGACAGGATTGCACTTGCAGTTTCTACCACTCAATATGATAAACAAAGAGATACAATCTCACCACATAGTCATTGTGAGGAGAGTTTTTTATTTTCTCGTCCTAGCAAAGAGCACAGCGATGAAGCAATCCAATCCCCTGATGCTAAAAGCAACTATCTATTTTTAAACGGCAACCAAACCGGTGCATTATTGATTGATTATATATTAAAGAGAAAGTCAGAAGACGGACATCTGCCTGAAAATGGATTTATTATGAAAACCATTGTGACTTCTGAAATGGGCAGGGTTGTTGCCGATTCTTACGGTATTCCTACTTATGATACCCTTACCGGTTTTAAATTTATCTGTAATAAAGCAATGGAGTTAGAGAAGCAGGGAAAAACCTTTTTGTTTGGTTACGAAGAGAGTATCGGATATCTGACCGGTAACTTTGTCCAGGATAAAGATGCTGTTATCTGTGCCATGCTGATTGTCGAAATGGCTGCATATTACAAAAAGAAAGGATTGTCTTTACTGGATATACTAAACAGACTCTATGAAAGACATGGATATTTCTTAGAGCATCTGGATTCTATTATTTTGGAAGGATTAGAAGGGGAACAGCAGATGGCAGAGATTATGGCTTCCTTCCGGGAAGAGTTTCCTGATATTCCGGAAATGAAAGTATCCCGTAAGATAGACTATAAAACTCCATTCCAATATGACTATGAGACAAATGAGAAAGAGATTATTGATATTCCCCAATCAGATGTCTTAAAATGTGTTTTTTCCGATGACTCCTGGTATGCTATTCGTCCATCCGGTACTGAACCAAAGATTAAGATTTATATGTCTATGACAGGAAAGACCAAAAAAGAGGCACAGGGTAAGCTGAAAATATTAAAGTCAGCGATTTTCGGAAAGATAGAAAGTATAATAAAATAAAGTTGCAAGGAAGAAGACCAGTTAACTATGCGTTGGTTTAATCTTCTTCATGGAATACGCTTTATACTTGATATGTGATACTGAATGCTCGATAATCTTTCGATTGCTACAATGATCAAAGTAACAAAGAAATTTCATCCATTTTTACTGATTGTATTTCTTACTATCAAACTGTAAACTAAAAACAAAAAACCTGCTCCTGCAATACATTTTCTAACATTATTCCATTTCCAAAATATTTATATCCATTGTTTCCAGGTTAGCCAAAAGCAATTTGTTTCTTAGCAGACTACCTTTGTTCAAAATAATTTTTAGTGTTTCTGCTACCTGCAAAGAAGCCACAAAGGCAGGGGTAAATGATGGGACGCTAGGGCAGTCTTCTATGTTTCTTTTGTTATATTTTTCCGGGGAACCATAAATAGACTTTAATCCTTTGTCTTCCGGGAAGATAGTGCTAACCTGTCCGAACATATTATTGATTGCACCATGGATAAAGGGAATTTTTAAATCCTTACTGGCTGCCTCTACTATAAATCTTGCCGGTATATTATCCAGGGCATCAATTACTATATTTGCACCAGTAATTACTTTTTGAGAATTGGTTGAATCAATAAAAAGGGAATAGGTACTGGTGTTGATACTGGAATTGATTTGCTTTATTCTTGCTGCAGCAGCTTCTGCTTTACCTTTTCCGATATAATTCTCTGTACTTAACAACTGACGATTCAGATTACTTTCATTAAATATATCCCCATCAACGAGTATTAAATTACCTATTCCCAGCCTGGCTAACATTTCAAGGATATTCCCACCTAACCCGCCACAACCAATAACGGCAACAGTTGAGAGGAGCAGTTGAATTTGTTCAGAAAAATTTATAGTATTGTAATTACGCTCATAACGGGTTGGCATAATATCAAGCTGTAAAGATGCTATTTCAATATTAACTGGTGCTATTGAGTATTTTTCTGCATATTTATTTATTTCATCTATAGATATAGTAATAATTTTATTTATATTATTTTTTGCAGCAAAAATATCCTTTTTTTTATTTAAATCATCAATCAAACTGTCAGGAATCTTTTCCATTATCCTCCACCCATCAGCAAAAAAAGTTTTATTTTACAGGATTCTTTAATCAGGTATTTTTTGTCCACATTCTTTGTGCCATTTAATATAATTAAGCCCAAAAATCTGGTATCTATTCTATTGTCAGTTAACAGTCTTTCAACAGTAACCGGTTCAGGGTATTCTAAATCCAGAACCTGGTTATTATCTTTCATCTTGCTGTTATTGGGTAATAATAATTTTGGAACCGTTAATTTTATTTTAATCATTGTCACATTTTTTGTATTATCAGTTTTAAATATCATCAAAGCAAATTATAATCGACTTATTTCTTTATTTGTTTCTTATTATAACAGTTAGGTCAAATATAAAAAATCATTGCTTAAAACCCAGGTATATGCTATTCTTAAAATAACATATAAAGTTTTTTCTTACCAATTAACACCA
>JAQVMU010000040.1 GCA_028703475.1 Atribacterota bacterium
TACATTAAATAGAAACAGAAAAATATTTCTTAAGTGTTTACTAAAATATATGCTGCAATAAGCAGCTATTTTTATCCTTTGAATATACTTATTTATCAACAGTTTTTTAAGATTCTAAGTGCAACTTTGTTTTATCATTACCAAATTTTATGAAATAAGATTAATAGAAAAATAGGAATTCAGGTATGATATAAATTGTTTTTAAATATGGTGTATTTATTAAGGCAGGTAATTAATAGGATTGATCGGTTTGCCGTCTTGTCTTACTTCAAAGTGCAGGTGGGAACCTGTAGCATTACCAGTAGCGCCAAGCCTGCAAATAATGTCTCCCTTGCTTACACTTTGACCTTCACTAACCAGATTGCTGGAATTATGAGAATATACAGTAGAAAAACCTCTGGAATGATCAATAATAACAGTATTTCCATACCCGTTAATATAACCACTAAAACTGACTTTTCCACTTTCAGCGGCCCTGATTGGATCACCTGTTTTTCCATCAATATCAATTCCTGTATGATAATCTCTCCTGCCACCTAAAGTTCTCATGCCAAATTGTGAAGTAATCAAGCCATTAACCGGCCATATAAATGAACGGGAAGAAATTGCCGAATCTCTGACATTAGGTATAACAAGTTTTTGACCTACCACAAGACTGGTGCTTTCTGATATACGATTGGCAGTAGTAATAGTATTGATACTTACTCCGTAGTTCCTGGAAATTCCCCAGAGAGTCTCCCCCTTTTGGACAAAATGGACTATCTCCTTTGGTTTTTCTTCTTGTACTGTAACAACAGATGTTTTTGTACTCTGGACAGCAGCCAGCGCTTTTTCAGTTGCAGGAATATTCAATTTTTGCCCAACAGACAATTGAGTAATATTTTGCAGTTGATTGATATTTATTATTTCGTGCATTTTAATATCAAACTTTTGGGAAATAATCCAGAGAGAATCCCCTTTCGCTACGGTGTACTCCACTGTTTGCACTTTACTGCTGCTCTGACCTGACCCACCCATAGCAGGTATTTCCAGTCTCTGACCAACAGTTAGAACATCTTTATTGCTTAAATAGTTTACCGCCAAAATACCTTCCATAGATACACTATGGCTTTGGGCAATACTCCATAAAGTATCCCCTTTCTTAACAGTATAATAAGCCTGCTTGCTATCATCTTCAGGAGTACTGTCCTTTGCAGTAGTATTCTTAACAACCGCGGCTTTTGTTTCCTGGGGTACCAAAGTTTCAGTTGGTGTATATTCGCTAACTTTTATTTTAATCCTTTGACCGGGATAAACATAATCTTGGAGAGAAATTTGGTTTAACTCACAAATAGTCTCCACAGGGACATGATATTTCTGAGCTATCAGCGAAACACTTTCTCCGGATTCAACAATATGTTCGACCCATTCATATCGTGTTTCCTCTTCACTATCTTCATCATCTTTAGTCCAATTGTGCAAAGGAATCTTGATAACCTGGCCAACAGAAAGTTTCTCAGCATCTTCTAAATCATTTATTTCAGTTAATTCGCTTAAAGACACCTGATAATTATGAGCAATAGTCCATAAACTTTCTCCTGCTTTAACAGCATATTCTGTTTCCTTCACCAGATTTCTAAACTCCTGGTTCAAACTATTATTCATGTCTAAAATATTTGTTTTTTCTTCTTCATAAGTGAGTGCAGATTTTGCTTCCTGTTCTGTATTTTCATTTTTTTGAATCGGAATATTTATTTCTTGTCCTATATAAAGCGAATCCGGCTTATTTAGATTATTTGCTGAGGAAATACAATCCAGGGAAAGCCTGTACTGCTGAGCGATATCCCAAAGGCTTTCACCTTTTTGTACAGTATGTACAATAATGTCAGTGTCTTTGTTTTCATTAGAGTTACCTGTCTGTTTTTGAGGTATTTTAATCTTGGATCCTGGAGATAGTATTTGCGCTTCATCAAGATTATTTACCGTAGTAACATCCTGAACCGATAATTGAAATTGTCGGGCAATAGTCCACAGACAGTCCCCTTCTTCTATTTGATATTCCACATATTGCTGTGCGAAAGTGTTAAGGAATATATTAAAAATAAAAAGGATATTCAGCAGGACAATCGGTAGTATATGACTTTTGGTAATACTAAACACTTTACATTTGGCATTAGTATTACCTGTTTTCTTGTTACTTCTGTGCATCTATAAACTTTCCCTTAATATTTTAGTAATATTATTAATATTAATAATATTCCAACATTGAACAGAAGGAATTAGAATATCATTAAGAAGGAGCAGCAATTTATCGATTATACTTTTTGTAGTATGAAATTATATCATACAATTATATTTTTTTAAACTAATATTTTAAAAATTGTAAATTTTTAAAAATAATTCAGATAATAATCAACCTCTTTAATCTAAAATATATTACTTCATATCTTTGCTGTTGTTAAGTTGCTCCTCCAAAAATGAATCGATAACATCTTTCTTAAAACGCCAGATTCTACCAATTTTTATTGCAGGTATCTTTTCTTCTCTTGCCCATTGGTAAATAGTTAATGGTTTTACTTGTAAATAATCAGCTACTTGTTTTGCAGTCAGGTATTCTTCCATTTCTTTCCTCCTTGGTACAAAGTATTTATATCTAAAAACATTTTATTGTTTTTTTATGATTTTGTCAATTTTCTTGTCTATCTTGACATATAATTTTGTTAACTTGGATGAAACTTAAAAATTAAGTTAAAATTGGGAATTCTGTACTTATTTTTTACTTTATATCACTTTTTTTACATCTATCTATAAATAAACTTATAAATTTGATAAGAGCGCATTACTTTTTTAATATGTTCGGTGGTTTCATCATAAGGAATATTTTCTACAAAAGAATCAATGTCATTAATATTAAACTGCTGTACCCATCTATCGGTAACTCCTGGACCTGCGTTGTATGCAGAAATCATAAGGTAAAAGTTTTTATCATATTTTTCCTGTAAATATCTATAATACCAGCATCCAAAATTTATGTTTATAGCAGGATTAAACAGTAAATCATAATTAAATGGCTGGATGTCTAATTTTTGAGCAATCCATTCGCCTGTGGACAAAATAATTTGCATCAATCCCCTGGCTCCTGCCCTGGATTCAGAATAACTGTTAAAATGACTCTCCTCTCTAATGGTTGCCAAAACCAATAAAGGATCCAAATCATATTCATTTGCCTGTTCAGAAATTATTGATATATAATTATCCGGGAAGGCATATTGCCAGAACTGAAAAGGTATTTCTTTTATCCTGTCATTATTAAAAAAGTAATCTAATAAAGCTTGTGCATAACCAATAGAACGGTAATACTCCTGGTTTTGATAATATATTTCAGTTAACAAATACAACAGATATATATTTCCAGGTTCATAACTTAGGGTTTTAATTATTTCTGAAGCGGATTCTGTATAAATACCAATAGAATTTAATAATTCAGCTTTATAGATAGCCAGCTGGGAATCATTTTCTACTGGAATATAAATACTTTTAATATCACTAAAGGTAATACTTTTGCTATTTTTTATTATTTGTCCGATATCAGTGTTTTCCTGTTTTGTTTCTTCTGGTATATGGATAGTATAATAACTATCCGGATAGTTATCCAGCAACATTTTATAAACCTGCCGGCTGTTTTCTCTATCAAGAGAATCCTGTAATTTTCCAAACCAATACAGAGCATCATCAGCCCGGCTACTATCAGGAAAATTATCATATATTGTTTTATAATATTTTAGAGCATTATGTTTTTCATCATAATTGGTGTAGTAACGGGCTAATTTCCAGCTAGCTTCTCTTGCCTGGGAAGATGCAGGATATTTAGAAATTAACTGGTCCAGTATTTTAATACCATCTTCTTCCTGATTTTGTAAAAATTTAATTTCTGACAATTGTAGATATGATAATTGGGCAAAATAACTTTCTGGATATTTTTCAATAATTTCTTTATATTTTTCAACTGCCATCACACGATTTTCAGAAGACAGTAAAGCCCCTGCATATAAGTATGTGGTTCTTATAATAATATCTTCATTATCTCCAAAATTTTCCAGGATATAAATACATTGATCTATCCCTCTTTCGTAATCACCCTGGTAATGGACAGCCCTAGCCCTGTCATAATAAACATCTGCCAGTTGTACCTGGTCGGGATATAATGTTATTACTTCATCATATATCTTTTCAGATACTTCATACTGTCGATAATTAAAATATAAACCGGCACAAAAAAGTAATAAATCAGGAGTCATTTCAATATTCTCACTTTTTCTGGCTATCTGATACCGTTGTACAAATAAATTCTCATAGCTGGCCATACGTTCAGGGTTATAACGATTTTCAATTAGATTCTTAAGATAAACTAAGGAATTTAGAAATTGCTTGTCTTCCCATAAAACATTGCTCAATCTGTTAAGCACTCCTGCCTTAAATGTCTCTTCAACAGCGGCATCTATCGCTAGCCTGGATTCTTCTAAAAAATAATCCAAATTTCCTTCTCCCAGGTAAGCTAAAGCAATCTGATATCTTACATGGGGCACCAATGCACTATCAGGATATTCTTCAATTATTTCTTGAAACAATCCAATAGCCCTATTTATATCATAAATTTTAAGATAAGCTTTAGCTAAAAAATACGATGAATAATCCTTCATCAAGGGAATATTTTCATTAATATTCTGATAAACATATACAGCCGATTCCCATCTTTGTAATTTTTCGTAACACTGGCCTTTCAATAATTGACTTCTAAGATAAAGAGGGATATATAAATTACTGTATTCTATTTTTTCCAATTCACTGACAGCCATCGAATAATGTTCATTATAATAATAAACCTTAGCATTATTGAAATAGGACTGCTGCAGGTCAAATTTTTTTTCCTCTTCCAATATATGTGAAAGCTGAAAAATTCTTAATTGTTTTTCCTGTGATATTTCTCCTACCTGGGCTTGAACAATAGTAAAATGTGAAAAAATGAAAAACAAAACTATGAAAATAAATAATTTTAATTTTTTTTGATATATAGAATTTATAACACCAGCCAGGATAATCCCTCCAGATTTTATTATTTTATTATTTACTAACATACAAAATTTGATTAAAATTGATTGGACTGTTTATTTTATAATTATAAACTAAATATGAGAAAAAATAAAAATGATTAAATATTAAAAGTTTATAATTATTATTGATGGATAATACATTTTTGATTAAAATTATGTATATTTTGGTAAGACAAAACAATGAAATAAGAAATCAGATGAACTTATATTTTCCTTTGATATTTTCTTAGGAGATTTAGAGTATATTCCATTTCCTGCTGATTTCCAACAGTAAAACGGATATAATGGTTTTCTAAACCCGAAAATTCGTCTCCCCAGGCAGCAAAGGAATAAACTCCCTCATCTCTTAAGTATTGCCAAACAAGCTGGGTTTTTTTTCTGGTAATAAAATCTACCAGGACAAAATTAGCCCTGGATGGGAAAGTCTTGATATTTATCTGATAAAGACCTTCAATAAAAAACTCTCTTATGCGTGCTATTTTCTGCCATATCTTCTTATAATAATCTATGTATTTCAAGACCTTGATTCCGGCAACCTCAGCCATCTTATTAACCCGGAAATGCTGGTAATATCTGGCAATTTTTTCAATATTTTTTGAATTGCCAATTGTGAAACCCAACCTGAGTCCAGCAAGTCCAAAATTTTTAGAGAAACTTCGAGAAATTACAAGATTGGGATATTTATCAATCAGATCTGCTACTGTTTCTCCCAGATATTCATAATTACATTCATCAACTGCAACAATGCCAGATGCTTTACAGAGAATCTCTTCAATTGTATCCCTGGGAACAGATCCCCCGGTCGGATTGTTAGGATTGCATATCCAAACCAGGCTAGCATTCTTCAGATCTTTCTCATCATAATTCAATTTATATTCATAATCATATAAGCAATTTACCAGTTTCATTTTTAACCCATTTCTAATTGCACTTACTTCATACTGGGAAAAAGTAGGAACCGGTATTAAAATAAGTTTGGCGCCAAAAGCCCTGGTAACAGATTCGATTATTTCATCAGAACCATTGGCAGGCAATATATTGTCAGCAAGAACACCGGCGTACTCAGCAAATTTGGCAGATAATTCCTGATAATTGCCTCCACTTGGATATTTGTTTATATTTTCTAATTCCCTGGATAGTTCTAATAATAATTTTTTTGGCAGAGGATATTTTAAGCTTGAATGTTCAAGAGAAATTGGTTTTTTAATTTTTATTTTATTTTTCACTATCTCTTATTCTCCCATCCAGGAAATGATAATCTTTCTTCTAATATATTCAATACTTTTGTTGCCAGGGATACAATCGCTAAATAAATAGCCCCAACTACCAAAAACACTTCTGTGTAAGTAAAATAGCGTGAGGCTACTATCTTGCCGGCCCCTGTTAATTCAATACAGGTTACCATATAGGCAAGAGAAGAATACTTAATAAGATAAATAATTTCATTGGAACAACCAGGGATAGCTCTTCTCAATGCCTGGGGAAGAATGATATTCCAGACAGCACTTAATTTACTCATCCCCAGAGCCTGTGCTGCCAGTAATTGACCACTCTTTACAGACTGTATTGCTCCCCTGATATATTCTGCATGGTAGGCACTGCTGCATAAAACAAAACCAATAACCGCAGATGTAAAAGGAGACAAATATATTCCAATAGATGGAAACCCATAATATAGAATAAATAATTGAATTAATAGTGGAGTTCCCCTGAAAAATATAATATAGAGTTTACTAAAAAAAGATATCAGGGTATTCCCATAAACCCGACCAACGGCTACCACAATTCCCATAACTAAACCAATTGGAATTGACCAGAAAACCAGTTTAGCAGTCATTATAAAACCTTCTATTAAAGAAGGAAAAAGTATTTCCAAAAAAAATTCAAAGTTAATCATTATTTCTTTCTATTGACATCTCCATATAGCTCTGTTAATTTGAACAAAAACTTTTTTGTCCTTTCATATTTCGGATTTTGAAATAATTTTTCCGGCGGCCCACTTTCTAATAATTTGCCTCTTTCTAAAAATATTATTTCATCCGCAACTGAACGGGCAAAACCCATCTCATGAGTAACAACTATCATGGTCATTCCTTCACGGGCTAATTTTTGCATAACACCCAACACCTCTCCTATTAATTCCGGATCCAGTGCCGATGTAGGTTCATCGAAAAGCATTACTTCAGGATCCATTGCTAATGCCCTGGCTATAGAAACACGCTGTTTTTGTCCCCCGGATAACTGGGCAGGGTAAAACATAGCCTTTCTTTCCAACCCTACTCTTTTTAATTCAAATATTGCTTTTCCCCTGGCTTCCTCTTTTTTCATTCCCTTGACCTTAATCAGGGCAATTTCTACATTTCTTACTGCATCAAGGTGATCAAAAAGATTAAAATCCTGGAAGACCATTCCTATTTTTTGTCGAAAATGGTTAATTTCTTTTAAATTATGATGAGTTACTTCCTGGTTTCTTAACCAAACCGTACCCTTATCCGGAAAAGTTAATTGATTTATGCATCTTAATAAAGTGCTTTTACCTGTACCTGAAGGTCCAATAACAACCTTTGTTTCTCCTTTATAAACGTCAAAAGAAACTCCTTTCAGAACTTCTTTGCCGCTAAAAGATTTATGAATATCTTTTACCTGTAATAATAACTCTTTTTCATGTTTCATTTTAGTCCTCTCATTCCTCGAACCCGGGAATCCTTACCTTTTCTTCCAGCATATGCAACAGTTTCATTCCAATGTAAGATAAAAGTATAAAAATTAATGCACAAGTGAGATAAATAGGCATTGGTCGATAAGTTCTCGAGGCAATAAAATTACCTCTTGTTAAAACCTCCATGACACCGATAGCATATGTAACAGCAGATTCGGTCAGCATTGCCGGATATTCATTAGACCAGCCGGGAATTGATATCCTTAATGCCTGTGGCAAAATAATATTCCAGATAGCCTTCCCTTTACTCATCCCGAGAGACTGAGCAGCCAAAAGCTGCCCCTGTCCTAATGACTGCATGCTTCCTCTAAAAATCTGTGTCTGGTAGGCAGAGCTTCGCAAGCCTAACACCAAAACTGCCGAAATAAAAGCAGATAAGTTTAATCCTATCATTGAAAATAATCCATAATAAAATAGGAAGAGTAAAACCAGAATTGGCAAACCGCGAAAAAACCAGACATAAATACCAATAGACTTTTTTACCCATTTAGATCCATAAACCTGCCCCACTGATAGTGGTACACCTATAATAAAACCTAAAATCATTGCGCTTAATACCAGACTTAATGTGGTCACAATTCCCTGTAGCAAATAAGGTAGTGCCTGATAAATAACCATCAAGTTTTCCATAATTTATACTTTATCCTTAATGTTCAATAAATTTAACATGAAATTGGGGATATAAATTCTTAATTTATATCCCCGTTATTAATTCTTTTTAAAATTATATGTATTTTTATTATCTAAAATTTACTGAGCCTGGAAATATTTGGCTTTTAACTCATCCCATCTTGGTGAATTCATAATGCGTTTAATTCCTTCATTCAGCAATTCTAAAAGCTCTGAATCATCTTTTCTAACTGCTACGCCATACTCTTCACCGGTTTTTATGGTACCTATAACTTTAATGTCCATTCCCTTGCGAATTGCATCTTCAACCATCACATCATCCATCATCGCAGCATCAACTCTTCCGTTTAAGACATCCTGTACTGCCAAAGAAAATCCTTCATAGAGTTTAAGGCTATCTTTTGGAAATAGCTCCTGATTGATTAAATTATCTTCAATCCACATGGCAGCAGTACATCCTCGTTGGGTTCCAACTGTATAATCACCCATAAATATTTCTATAGCATTCAGATCGGAATCACTCCTAACACTTATTGCCTGGTCAATTGACCAATAAGGAATTGTAAAATTGACTTTTTCTTTTCTTTCTTCTGTTATGCTCATTCCAGAAAAAACCATATCGATTTTTTCTGCTAAAAGACTTGATACAATTCCATCCCAGGCAGTAGGCTGGTGAACAACCTCAAAGCCCATTTCTTCAGCAATCCAATCTAACGCTTCTACATCGAATCCAGCAGGTTTACCCGATTCATCCACATATGCATGGGGAGGATAATCTGCGTCAATACCATTGATATAGACTTCCTTTTCAGCAGATACCCCGGTTAATACTGTTATCCCAAAAAGCAGCACCATACATAATAAAATTGTAATAATATTTCTGTTTTTGTACATCAAAATTCCTCCATTATTTAATGTTTATTTTTTTCTTTTTTAGTTTTTTTAAAACAATCTGATACCCATCAGCACCATAATTCAAGCATTTTTTTACCCGACTGATGGTCGCAGAACTTGCTCCGGTTTTTTGTACAATATCTTCATAAATAAATCCTTCGCTAAGCATTCTGGCAACCTCTAAGCGTTGACTTAGTTCTTTTATTTCATTTATTGTTGCTATATCTTCAAAAAAACGATAGCATTCATCTTTATTCTCTAAAGTCAATATCGCCATAAATAACTGATCAGTCATTTCATTTTTCCAACGTGGATAATTGTTCATAATTTTCCTCCAATACATTTCTTTTTTTTGGAGACAATTAAATCAAAGCTATAAAATATTTTGTCTTTATTGTTTTTTATAATATCTTTAATGTGTTAAATAATTAATAGTTTAATATCTTGAGAAATTATATCATTATAAATAATTTGTGTCAAATTTCAAAAAAAATATTATGAAACTTGTAAATAGATGATAATATCAACCATGATAATAAAAACGGCTGGTATTTTATATTGTATTTAAATATGACACCAGCCGTTATATCCTTTTTAAACTGTCTCTAAAAAATTAAAACAGCTCTAAATATCGCCCGTATCCTTCTTGTTCTAAATCTTCTTTAGGAATAAAGCGTAGAGACGCAGAATTTATGCAATATCTCAAACCGGTAGGTTCCGGACCATCATTAAACAGATGACCAAGGTGTGAATCAGCATATCTGCTTCTAACCTCGGTCCTGACCATCATATAACTTCTGTCTTCCTTTTCAACAATATTTTCAGCTTCCAGTGGCTTACTGAAGCTTGGCCATCCTGTCCCTGAATCAAACTTATCAATAGAACTAAAAAGTGGCTCTCCGGATACTATATCAACATAAATCCCCTTTTCTTTATGATTCCAGTATTCGTTATCAAAGGGTGTTTCTGTGCCTTTATCCTGAGTAACCTGGTATTGCAATGGAGTTAAAACATCTTTTAACTCCTCTTTTGATGGTTTCTGATAGTTTTCATCCCATTTTTTTTCCATATTCTCTTCTCCCCATTTTGATTCAATATAATCTGCCCGTCCAGACCCAATATGATACCATTGATATTGAATTACATTTTTATAATAATAATCCTGGTGATATTCTTCTGCCTGGTAAAATTTTGATAAAGGTAAAATTTTTGTGACAATTTCTCCTTGAAATTTTCCTGATTCGGATAAATTATCCTTTGATTCTTCTGCTAACAATTTTTGCTCATCATCATGATAAAAAATTGCGGTTTGATACTGGCTTCCCTTATCGGCAAATTGCCCGGAGGGGTCAGTAGGATCAATATTTCGCCAGAAGATATCCAATAATTCTGCATATGTGATTTTTGAAGAATCGTAAGTTACCTCAACTGCCTCCAAATGACCGGTTTTACCTGTAGAAACCTCTTCATAAGTAGGATCAGGCGTCTCTCCTCCGGTATAACCGGATACAGCGTCTACTACTCCTTCTATCTCCTCAAATGCAGCCTCAATACACCAAAAACATCCACCCGCAAAAGTAGCTTTTTTTAGGGCAGATTGGCCAATGGCAGAAATGCTGAAAATTATCATTACTATTATAATACTTATATATAGCTGAAATACCTGGGGCTTCCGCTTTTCAATTTTCAGATATTTTATAGATTTCATTATAACCACTTCCTTTTTTCTGATTATAACATAAGAAAAAAACCAATTATTATCTCAATGCAATAAATTTAATAAAAAATGTTGGCAAAATTTACTTTCTGGAATTTGCGGAAATATTAGTACTATTTTTTATATAGTTTAAGTGGGATTTCTAATATAGAATTATTATTTTTTAATATTTGTCCATATTTCTTTGAATCAGCTTCTGGTATAAAATTAGCATTTGATCTGATATACTATCAATACTATAACGCTGTGCTGTATAAAAAGCTCCCTTGGACAATCTTTTCCTCACATCTTCGTTTTTTATCAATAGCTCCAGGCAAATTGCAAACTCAGATATATCATCTTCTACCAAAACACCGTCAAATCCATCATTTATAATGTCAACAACACCTGGTGCTTTTACTGCCAGTACAGGTAAACCTGATGCCATGGCTTCAATTATTACCATTCCAAAAGTCTCAGAGGTGGATGTAAAGGTAAATATATTAGATATCTGGTAGTAGCTTTTCACTATCTCACTTTCTACTGCTCCAACAAATTTCACATCTTCCTGTAACCCTAAAGATTTTACCATACTCTTTAATTTATTCAGAGCATTACCTTCTCCAACCAGAACAAGTTTGGCTTTATTTATATTCTTTTCATTAACCAGGGATAACGATTTAATTATTTTTTCAATATTCTTTTCAAAAGAAATCCTGCCAACATAAAGTAGAACAACATCCTCTTTGGCTATTTTCAACTGTTCTCTAATTCTATTACATTCCTCTTCATCTTTTTCCTGAAATACTTTTAAATCAATAGCATTAGGAATAACTACAATCTCTTTCCTTATATTATAATTATTAATAATTGTTTTCATTGATTCTGATGGTGTTGTTATAATATCTACCTTGGAGGCAAAGCTGGAAACAATCATCCTGATTGCTTCATTTGTTATAACCTGGGGTACAGGTGAAACATAGTAGGCATAGCGTTCATATTGAGTATGAATTGTTAATATTTTGGGTATTTTTAATCTTGCTGCATACATTATGGCAGGCATACTGAGTACAAAAGGATGATGAATATGTACAATATCCGGATTAAAATTCTTTATAACTTTGCTTGCCCGAAATGACAATGGTATAGCAATAGGGTATTTTACCTTGTTAGTCAAGTTAACGGAATGATATCTAAATATATTATCTTCCCGATCAACGAACCCGTTGACCTTTGGTGCAAAAACAAAGGTACTGTGACCTTTTTTTTCATAGGCATTCTTGAGTGACACAATACTGCTGACTACACCATTGATTAAAGGCTTATAGCAATTGGTAAAAAAAGCTATCCTCATTTATTAACCTTTTATTTTATATATTCAGATAATCTAATTACACAACCTTATTTTGCTTTCATTATTTTTTCCCAGCTATCCCGTAATGTAACAATACGGTTAAATACTAAATTTTCTCGATTTGAATCAGGGTCAACACAAAAATATCCCTTACGCATAAACTGAAATTTATCACCCTTTGCTGAATTACTTAAACCGGGTTCCACCAGACAGTCAGTCTTAATTTCCAATGAATTGGGATTGATTCGATTTATAAAATTTTCTTTCTCTTCCTCAGATTCTGTTTTATCTTTTTCCAGCAGAAGATAATCATATAAACGAATTTCTGCTTTTAACGCATGCTTTGCAGAAACCCAATGCAAGGTTCCTTTAACCTTTCGTTTTGCACCAGGACGACCACTTTTCGTATCCGGGTCATAAGTGCAGTGTATTTCGATAATTTTACCGGATTCTTCGTCCCTTACAAATCCCTGACATTTAATAATATAGGCATTCTTCAATCTTACTTCCCGACCGGGAGCCAATCTAAAATATTTTCTGGGAGGATCTTCATGAAAATCATCATTTTCGATATACAGGACTTTAGAAAAAGGAATTTTACGATATCCTGCAGAAGGATCTTCAGGGTTATTCTCGCTTTCCAATTCTTCTGTGATATCTTCAGGATAATTATCAATTATCAATTTTAGAGGATTTAATACAGCCATAACTCTTTGTGATTTCTTGTTTAAATCTTCCCTTATGCAGTGTTCTAAAAAACGAATATCTACAACGCTGTTTGTTTTTGCAACTCCAATCCTCTCACAAAAATTCCTGATAGACTCAGGTGTATAGCCTCTGCGTCTTAGACCTGAAATAGTGGGCAAACGGGGATCATCCCAATCATTAACATAACCTTCTTCCACAAGTGTGCGCAATTTTCGCTTGCTCATTACAGTATTAGTCAAATCAAGCCTGGCAAACTCAATCTGTCGGGGTAATTCAGTATAATACAGACTGGATAACAACCAATCATAAAAAGGGCGATGATCTTCAAATTCCAGGGTGCAGATAGAATGTGTAATACCTTCATAATAATCTTCCAATGGATGAGCATAATCATACATTGGATAAATACACCAATTATCACCTGTACGGTGATGCTTTTGTTTTACAATCCTGTATAATATCGGATCACGCATATTTAAATTAGGGGAATTCATGTCTATTTTTGCTCTTAAAACCCGGGTTCCATCCTCAAAAAGACCATCTCGCATCTGTCTAAACAGGATTAAATTTCTTTCAACAGCGCGATTTCTATAGGGGCTTTCTTCCCCCGGTTCAGTAAAAGTACCCCTATATTTTCTAATCTCCTCAGGGCTCAGGTCACATACATAGGCTTTCCCTTTTTTAATTAAAGCAATAGCATCTTCATACATTCTTTCAAAATAATCAGAAGCATAATAAAGCCGGTCTTCCCAATCAAAACCCAGCCAGCTGACATCTCTTATTATTGAATCAATATACTCAACATCTTCTTTAGACGGGTTTGTATCGTCAAACCGGAGGTTACACAACCCATTATTTTTCTCAGCTAAACCAAAATTCAGACAAATGGATTTGGCATGTCCAATATGCAAATAACCATTTGGTTCCGGTGGAAAACGAAGATGAACCCTCCCACCATATTTGCCTGTAGCTTTATCGTGGTCTACAATGGCTTGAATAAAATTAACTGATTCTTTATGATTATTATTAGATTTTCTGTTTTCCTGAGCACACATTAAAATTAGAGCCCCCTTGCAATATATTTTATTTAGTATGATTTTTTATATTACAACATTTACAACAAAAAATCTATGCCTGCCGCGATATACATTTACTATTTATTGCATACTCTAACTCTGCTGGTATTCGATTATTCGATAAATTGTTTCCCGATAGAATTAAATTTTAAGAACCTGAGTTTTTTGAAACACTTTTTTATTTACATTTGCTTTCATTTGAATAAGATTTATAACTACCAATAATTTTAATAAAAGTG
>JAQVMU010000041.1 GCA_028703475.1 Atribacterota bacterium
AGAACGATGGTTTCTGTAATTGCAATTGCAATTGCAATTATTTCAGTTGTATTCTTGCGGGGAATGATTGGCGGGTTATTAGATTCTACTTTTGAAAACCATATTCATTATGTAGCAGGTCATATCAGATTGATTGATAAAGAATATGAATTAAAAGAACACATGGTATCACTGAAATACAGTGTAAATGGCTTTGAAGAAGAGGGTTATGAGAGTATAGGAGAAAAATTGTTGCAAATAGAAGGTGTGGATCAAGTGGTTCCTCGCCTGAAGTTTGGAGCTATGGTCAGCCATGAAGATAAAATGATAACAATGATGGGCTGGGGGGTAGACCCGGATGAAGAAATCAGATTTACTGAAATAGATCAACAGATAGTTGAAGGAAGAATGATTAAGCCGGGAGAAAGAGAATTGGTAATGGGTGCCGGTCTGATGGATAAAATCGGGAAAAAGGTCGGAGATAAGGTTACTTTTTTATATAGTACTGCCTTTGACGCTTTTCGAGGGTCAACTTATCAGATTGTTGGAAAGATTGAAAGTAATCTGGATTTATTGAATGATAATTTATTTTTCTTACCCCTGGACCAGGCACAGTCAATACTGGAAATGCCGGGTGAAGTAACGGAATTATTGATTATTACACCAGATTATGATAATACAGCTACAGTTTTATCAGGAATCGAGGATTTCCTTGCCAGTAATGATAATGCAGGAAAATACACCTTACTACTTTGGAATAGGGATTATCAGATGATAGAACTATTTGCAATGGCTCGGACAATTTACAATTTCATTTATATATTTATTATCCTGCTGGCTTGTTTTGTTCTAATAAATACGCTAATTATGATTGTAAATGAAAGAACCAGAGAAATTGGCATGATGAGTGCTCTGGGCTTGAAATCTCAAGAAATACTTTACCTGTTTGCCATGGAAGGCATAATTATCGGTGCCCTGGGAAGTGGTATCGGGGTTATTTTCGGAGGGATTATAACCAAGGTATTCTCTATTGTAGGGATAGATTTTGGGGCAGCCATGGAAGGAATGAATGCAGATTTGATGTTTGAACCTGTATTTTATACTGTTTTCAGCCTGGAAAATTTGATTTTTGCCTTTATTCTGGGTGTTGTGGTAGTCACAATTGCCTGTATTATTCCGGCTAGAATGGCAGCACGGTTGGAACCCAATGAGGCATTAAGATAATCAGATAAATAACATGAAGGGAGATTATTATATGCAAAGAATAGTTAAAAATTTTTTAATCGGGTTATTAATAATAATTATATTTTATTTTTTATCTGGTATTGTATCAGCCCAGATGACTGCTGAAGAAATAATGGAAAAGAGAGATGATAATGAATTTATACATTCAGCCCGGATAGAGGCAACCATGATTATCAGTCAAGGGGGCAGGGAAATTGAAAAAACGATGGAAATGCTTTCATTGGAGAAGGATGCCCTGGTAGAATTTACCAATGCCGCTGATCGCGGTACCAAATATTTAAAAAAGGAAGATAATCTATGGATGTTCTTCCCTGATGCCGAGGATATTGTTAAAATTTCCGGGCATATGTTAGAACAGGGTTTTATGGGGAGTGATTTCTCTTACCAGGAGATGATGGAATCCGACAAACTGACTGAATTATATACATTTACGCTCTTAGAAGAAGAAACTTTTAATGATCGTCCCTGTTATGTTTTGGAAGCCATTGCTGTTCCAGGTCAAAAAGTATCTTATTACCACAGGGTAACCTGGATAGATAAAGAGCGTTTTGTAGGGTTAAAAGAAGAACTTTATGCAGAAAGTGGAAGATTATTGAAGGTAAGCGAGATACAGGAAATTGAAGAAATTGAGGGAAGATGGTTACCGATAAAATCAATCATGGAAAATAAATTGCGTAAAGACACCTATACCCAGTTTGTAATAACTGAGATTGATTTAAATCCTGAATTGGATGAAGATATGTTCAGCCTGCAAAACCTGCGTTAAAAATTATAGTAGTATAAAAAGAAAAATGTAAAGATGTTCTATTGGGTTTATAAATAACACAAAAGAACATCTTTATTATTATTAATATTAAAAATATTTTATTCTAAGCAAAAATAGGGTAATATTGATAATTAATTGAATAAAAATTTTATTTAGATAAAACAGGGAAGGAGAACAATTAGAATGATAAATCTTAGGAGTGATACCCAGACATTACCAACTGCAGAAATGTTAGATGCAATGCGGAATGCACCATTGGGAGATGATGTTTTTGGAGAAGACCCAACTGTAAACAGATTAGAGCAGCTGTCAGCTGAAATATTGGGCAAAGAGGAGGCGCTTTTTGTAGCCAGTGGTACAATGGGAAATTTATGTGCACTAATGAGTCATACACGTCCTGGAGATGAAGTAATATTGGAAGGAGATTCCCACACCTATTATTATGAAGTTGGAGGTTTTTCCGCATTGGCTGGATTATCTCCCAGAATGATACCAGGATTAAATGGTATTATTAATGTAGACCAAATAAAGCAATCTTTAAGACCTAAAGATCTACATTTCCCTCCTACGACATTATTGTGTCTTGAAAACTCTCATAATAGAGGAGGAGGAACAGTCTACCCGGTACAATTGATTGATGAAATTTGTCAGTTTGCTCATGAGGGTGGACTAAAAGTACATATAGATGGTGCACGTATATTTAATGCTGCAGTTTCCCTGAAAGTTGATGTAAAAGAATTAGTTAAAAATGCTGATTCTGTTATGTTTTGTCTTTCGAAGGGGCTTAGTGCTCCAGTTGGTTCGATGCTTGCTGGTAGCAGTAATTTTATCAAGCGGGCTCGAAAAAACAGAAAAATGCTGGGAGGAGGCATGCGCCAGGCAGGAGTGCTTGCAGCTGCTGGTATTATCGCTATCGAAAAGATGGTAGAACGTTTGGCTGATGACCATACTAATGCCCGTTTTCTTGCAGAAGAGTTAAATAAGCTTGATGGATTAAAAATTGACCTGGACACTGTACAGACCAATATGATTTATTGTGATATCAGTCAGTTAAAAGTACAGGTTACTACTTTTTTAGAAATATTAAAAGACAAGGGCATTTTAGTTTCACCTGTTCCGCCAAGCAGGATAAGATTGGTTACTAACAGACATATATCAAGAGAAGATATTAATAAAACAATTGAGGCATTTAAACAGGTAATAGCAGAGAATTGGTAATATTATAATTTTTCATCTTTACTTTATGATAAAATAAATATAACCAGTATAAAAAACAATTATTGTAAAAAATGAATTATTTCTATCTACTTTAGATTATAGATAATAGTATTTTTAAGGTGAGGTGATATCAGAATGATTCAGGAAGATAGAATTGCTTACTTGAATGAGAAGGAAGAGCGGCCAGGACAATATATTATCTACTGGATGCAGGCTTCACAGCGTGTTGAATATAATCAGGCTTTGGAAACGGCAATCAGAATAGCTAATAAGCGTTCATTACCAGTATTGGTTTATTTCGAGTTTACAAAAAATTTTCCTGATGCTAACTTCCGTCATTATTATTTTATGCTGGAAGGCCTGCAGGAAGTTTATAATGAATTGAAAAAAAACAACATTAAAATGATTCTTCATTATCAAGAGGACAACATTACTCCGGATTTACTTAAACTGGCAAAAGATGCAGCTATAGTTGTTACTGATTGCGGTTATTTACATTTTCACCTTGAATGGAGAGAAAAATATGCAGAAGAAATACCATGTCTGATGCTCCAGGTTGAAAGTGATGTTGTTATACCAGTAGAAACTGCTTCAACTAAAGAAGAATTTACTGCGGGTAGTTTCAGGCCAAAAGTAAATAGATTATTATCAGATTATTTAAAGCCAATAGATACTACAGAACCAAAACATTCATCATTAAATTTTGCTATAAAATCATTACCTATAGACGACATTTCCAATTGTCTTGATTATCTGACTGTAGACAGCTCAGTACCGGCTTCTCCAATCTTCCATGGTGGAAATAGTAAAGCCAAAGATTTTTTAAATCAGTTTATCAAGGAAAAAATATATCGTTTTGAATCTTTGCGGAATAACCCATCTGAAGACTATTTATCACATATGAGTCCATATTTGCACTTCGGGCAGATTTCTCCATTATATATTGCATTAAAATTAAAATCAGAGGCACCAGCTGAAGCTTACCGGGTGTATCTGGAAGAATTAATCGTTCGCCGTGAGCTGGCAATAAATTATGTTTATTATAATGCTAACTACGATAAGTTTAAGGGGCTCCCCAGATGGGCAAAGAGTAGTCTGGAAAAACACCAGCACGATACCAGGAAAATTGTTTATTCAATTGCAGAATTAGAACATTCACTGACACATGACCCTTATTGGAATGCTGCTCAGCAGGAAATGGTAATTACAGGAAAAATGCACGGATATATGCGTATGTACTGGGGTAAAAAAATATTAGAATGGAGCACTGCACCTCAAGAAGCCTTTGAAAGGTGTATTTATTTAAATAATAAATATGAACTGGATGGCCGTGACCCTAATGGATATACGGGAATTGCCTGGTGTTTTGGAAAACATGACCGGGCATGGAAGGAACGTCCTATATTTGGTAAAGTGCGCTTTATGAATGACAATGGTTTGAAAAGAAAATTTGATATGGAAAAATATATCCAGAAGGTTCAAGAGCTAAGGAAAAAGTAAAGCAAAATATATTGAATTATAACAGGAGAACAGATATGCTGACTCAGCAGCTGATTGTTATAATAATCCTGATAGCAACTATCATGCTATTTATCTTTGATATATTGCGAGTGGATTTGGTAGCTATTCTATGTATGCTATCATTAGGATGGTCAGGAATATTAGAACCTTTAGAGGTAATTTCAGGTTTTTCCAGTAATGCGGTTATAGCCATGATTGCAGTTATGGTAATAGGTAGCGGGATTTATAAAACAGGTATAATGGAGAAATTTTCCCGTTGGATTATAAAGATTGTCTCCGGAAATAAGCGCAAGTTAATCGTACTGGTATCTCTCTCTGTTGGCTTGATATCGGCTTTTATACAAAACATAGGTGCGGCGGCTCTTTTTTTACCGGTTATAATAATTATTGCCAAAAAAGAGAATTATCATCCATCAGAGTTGATTATGCCCATGGGTTTTGCTGCAATCTTAGGGGGAACACTTACTATGGTAGCCTCAGGTCCTCTAATAATTTTAAATGATTTCCTGAGAAGTGCAGGATTGGAACCGTATAACCTTTTTAGCGTAACCCCGGTTGGACTTTTACTATTATTGACCGGTATTTTATACTTTTATTTTTTAGGACCTTATGTATTACCAAAAAGGGATGTTAAATCAGTTAAACCTGAGCAGGAAATGTTAATAGAATCGTGGCAATTACCCAACCAGGTTCGACATTACTATATAACCGAAAAAAGCCCCCTGGTTGGCAAGACTCCCGAAGCTGCCGGTATATGGGAAAAGTATCAGTTAAATATACTGGCTTTGTCAATGGAAAAAGGTATAGAATATGCCCCCTGGAGAGAGACTCACTTTAAACCGGGTCAAAAACTGGCATTACTTGGAAATGAAGAGAGAGTAAAAGAGTTTGCAGTTTTTTATAATTTGCAATTAATTGAAAAGTCAGATATTTTTCCTGATTTTCAAAATCCCCAAAAAGCCGGGTTTGCCGAATCAATTATCCCTCCCAGGTCTGAATTTGTCGGTAAAACTATACGCCAGTTAGCTATCAGGAAGAATTATCATATAGAGCCAATCATGATTTTCAGCCAGGGGAAAGCAGTGCGGGGTAATTTTTCTGATAGAACATTGGTTGCAGGTGATATTCTAATCTTTCACGGGTTATGGAAAAATATTAATCATTTAAAAGAAACAGGCCAGATTATTGTTTTAACATCTATCAAAACTGAAAGTGAGAAGAAGGGAAAATCATTCCTGGCAATAGCCTGCTTTGCTGCAGGTATTGGATTGGCTCTTGCCGGGTACCCCCTTTCTATTGCACTTCTTACCAGTGCAGTTGTCATGGTATTAACCGGAGTATTGAATATTGAAGAATTCTATCAGGCAATTGACTGGAAAGTGGTATTTTTAATTGCCGGGCTGATTCCACTGGGTATTGCTATGGAAAAAACCGGCACAGCTGCTTTTCTGGCTGAAAAGTTAATGTTTATTATGCAAGGCAAACATCCTGTCCTTATTATTTTTTCAATTGCCCTTATTTCCACTTTATTTTCCTTATTTATGTCAAACGTTGCTTCTACAGTTGTCCTGGTGCCATTGATTATAAATTTATCAGTGTTGATAAATATGGATGCCAGGCCTCTGGTATTATTGGTTGCAGTCTGTGCGGCTAATTCTTTTATATTGCCCACTCATCAGGTTAATGCTATGCTGATAACTGCAGGTAGTTACGAGAACTCTGATTATTTAAAAGCAGGCGGTATCATGACTTTTTTGTTTTTAGTAGTTGTTACTTTTGTTTTTTATTTCTTT
The DNA here is from genome assembly GCA_028703475.1 of Atribacterota bacterium. Lineage (NCBI taxonomy): Bacteria > Pseudomonadati > Atribacterota > Atribacterota bacterium. The sequence continues at coordinate 6,523 of JAQVMU010000041.1, forward strand.
TATTTCTAATTTACCATTAAAATATAGGAGGATACGAAATTTATGTATATTGAACAGTTTTATGTACCAAAGATTGCTCACAGCTCATATTTGTTAGGAGGAGAAGAAAACTGTGCTATCGTTGATCCCAGCCGTGATGTTGACAAATATATTACTGCTGCTAAAAATATGGGATTTAAAATCACTCATATTTTAGAAACTCATTTACATGCTGATTTTATATCAGGGCATATGGATCTGGCTGAAAAAACAGGGGCTAAAATTTATGCACCGGCTTCTGCAGACTGTCAGTTTGAACATCAGGCATTAAAAGAAGGAGATGAATTCCAAATTGACAATATTTCAATCAGGGTATTGGAAACCCCGGGTCATACACCGGAACATATTGCCTATGTTGTTACAGATAAGTCCAGAGGTAAAGATCCTGTAGTTTTATTTTCCGGTGATACTATGTTTGTAGGAGATGTGGGGAGACCGGATTTGTTTCCTGGCAGGGCTGAGGAGTTAGCTTCCAAGCTGTTTGACAGCCTGAAAAAGTTTAAGGAACTGCCTGATTTTTGTGAAGTATTGCCGGCACATGGGGCAGGCTCTCTTTGTGGAAGAGCCATGGGAGCTAAAAGAAGAAGCACAATTGGTTATGAGAAGAGATACAATGAAGCATTACAGATTGATTCAGAAAAGGAGTTTATTGCTTCCTTGACCAATGATATGCCACCGGCACCGGACCACTTCAGCCGTTGTAGTGAGATTAACCGGAAAGGTCCAAAATTAGTACGAAAAATGGACCCCATAAAGGCTTTGTCGCCAATAGAATTTGGAAAGCTGGCAGAATCTGATGAATATGTGATACTGGATTGCCGGAGCTATGATGCCTTTGAAGGACAGCACATAATAAACTCATATGGTATTGATTATGACGGTAATTTCCCGACTTTTGCCGGTTGGGTTATCCCCCCCGAAAGCCAGATTCTGTTAGTAACACCTGATAGAGTTTCTGCTGAAGAGGTAGCGGTGTGGCTTCGGAGAGTCGGTTTGGATAATGCCTATGGCTACCTGGAAGGCGGAATGTTTGAATGGGCTAAAGATGGATTGCCAAGCCGTCATGTATTACAGGTTTCTTCCCCGGAATTAGAATCTTTGAGAGAAAATGATAGTGTTAAAATCCTGGATGTACGTGCCACAGGCGAATTTGGAGAGCATCATATAGAAGGTGCAATTAACATATCTGCTCCTGACTTGAGAGAAAGATACAAGGAACTGAATAAAGAGGAAAAATATTATGTAGTGTGCAGCACCGGTCATCGTTCAACACTTGCCATTTCCCTATTATTACAGCGAGGGTTTGAACAGCTGGTAAATGTTGCCGGTGGAATGACCGGAATGGGAGAATTTGGGGAAAACAGAGAAACGATTAATAAATGGGGAAGTTTTCCTTATCGCTGGAAGATAAATAGAAAATAGTAGAAATAATAATCAAAACAAGGAGGAAAAATTAAATGGAAATTTTTACCTTGAAAACATGGTCTCCTTATCTGGTGGGAGCAGGAATTGGGATATTAAGCTGGTTTACCTTTTTACTTTCCAACAAACCCATTGGATGTTCTACCGCTTTCGCCAGAACCAGTGGCATGATAGAACAGGCCTTAACAGGTAAATCTGTAGAAAAAAACCCCTACTACCAAAAATTTCCTGCTGTAATAGATTGGGAGTGGATGTTTGTTTTAGGCATTATAATAGGTTCTTTAGTTTCGGCGATGCTTTCAGGGGATTTTTCTTTAAGACTGGTTCCCTCTCTTTGGATGGCACGGTTTGGGGTATCTTTTCTACCACGTTTTTTTACTGCATTGATTGGTGGTATTGTTCTTGGTATTGGAGCTCGTTGGGCTGGCGGCTGTACCAGTGGTCATGGCATTAGTGGAACTATGCAGCTGGCAGTTAGCAGTTGGATTGCTGTAATATTATTCTTTATTGGCGGAATAATTACTGCCCAATTTATGTACTATGGACTGGGAGGTTAGAGATGTTAAAAAAATTGCATTCTCAAAACAGGACCCAGCTATTCCTCGGTCTTATAATGGGTTTTTTCTTTGGTTTTCTGTTGCAAAAAGGAGGGGTAGCCAAATATGATGTAATTATAGGGCAATTACTTTTAAAGGACTTCACAGTCATAAAGATAATATTATCTGCCATTGTGGTAGGAATGGTTGGCATTTACCTGCTGAAGGCAGTGGGAATGGTAGAAATGCACCCGAAACCAGGTTCTATTGGTATGACAGTTGTCGGTGGACTGATATTTGGGATTGGCTTTGCCTTACTGGGATATTGTCCTGGAACGATTTCAGCAGCAATAGGACAGGGTAACCTGGATGCCTTATTAGGAGGATTGGCAGGAATTATAATAGGGTCAGGAATATTTGCCCATTTATATCCAGGATTGGAAAAATTTCTCAAGAAAGGCTGGTTTGGTGAAATTACTATCCCGGAATATCTAAAAGTAAACCCCTGGTTAGTAATTATCCCTATAAGTCTATTAATTGTATTATTTTTGTATATAATTGAATCAGTTGGATTATAAAAAATAATGAAAAATTAAAGCCTTGTTTAGCTAAACAAGGCTTTAATTTAATTGTTTTATTATATGCTAAATGAATACATCTTTTGGAAGTTAGCTTTATTTAATCCAATTTTATTTATTGCTGAAATAACTCAAATAATAGAAATTATACATAACTGTAGTTGTTAATTATAATATTTTAGCGATGCATGTAATTTAATCTGGAGAGTTATGATGAATATTAAGGACACAATGATGGAAGTACTGCAGGCTTTATTGCCAATAACTTTAGCAGTATTTCTTTTACAATTTACAATTATTCGGTTGCCGATTAGAGAATTTATGTTATTTCTTTTTGGCGTTGTATTGACTTTTTCCGGTTTTACTCTGTTTCTTATAGGTGTACGATACAGCCTTTTACCCATTGGTGAGGAATTTGGCGTTGTATTAATGAAGAATGAGAATCTCTGGTTATGGATTGGTCTCGGTATTACATTAGGATTTGCCGTTACTATATCTGAGCCCGGTTTACAGGTCCTTGCGGATCAGGTAATGAATGTATCAAACGGGGAAATTCCAAAAAGCCTTTTAATGATTACCGTGTCCCTGGGATTAGGGATATTTCTTGCTTTATCATTAATAAGAATAATTTTTAAAGTATCTCTACGTATCATATTGTTAGGCAGTTACATTTTAGTGTTTTTATTAGCTATATTTTCTTCACCAAATTTTTTTGCAGTTTCTTTTGATGCCGGAGGAGTTACGACAGGTCCTATGACAGTACCGTTCATTCTTGCCTTTGGAGTGGGAATGTCTTCAGTAAGTGGCGCTAAAACTACCTCCGGGGATAGTTTTGGTTTTGTAGGATTAGCTTCTGTCGGACCTGTTTTGTCAGTATTGATTTTAGGAATAATATTTTGATGGAAATATTTTTAGATATTATAACAAACAAAACAGTAGAAGTTTTATTTGCTCTGTTGCCTCTTTTAATTATATTTATTATATTTCAATTTGTAAAAATAAAATTACCCAGGGCTCAGTTTGTGATAGTTTTAAGAGGACTATTTCTTACTTTTGCAGGACTTGTTCTATTTTTGAGTGGGGTTGATTTGGGCTTTATTTACATGGGTGATTTGATAGGTAAGACACTTGGACAATTATCTTATAATTGGATTCTTATTCCCATTGGATTTGTATTGGGATTTGTAGTAACAATTGCTGAACCGGCAATCCAGGTATTAATTATTGAAGTTGAAAAGGTAACAGCAGGCTCAATTAATAGAAAAATTATCCTGTATTTTTTATCTTTTGGGGTCGCTGTGGCGGTAGCTTTATCTATGTTCAGGATGATGAATAATATATCTCTGTGGTATTTTATTTTACCGGGATATTTAATTGTGCTGATTTTTATGTGGTTTGTCAGTCCAGTTTTTGTATCGATTGCTTTTGATTCCGGAGGCGTAGTCACCGGTCCCATGATTGCTACATTTCTTTTATCATTATTTGTTGGGAGTTCTACTGTTATTTCAGGGAGTGACCCTCTCACAGATGCATTTGGAATGATAGCAATGGTTGCCATGGTGCCGATTCTATCAATCCTGATTTTAGGATTTTTATATAATAGAGCAGAAGCTAAAATGGAGAAAGAGATAAGAAATATTAAAGAGAAAGAAGAGAAAAAAACTGGAGTGATTTCTGATTTTGAATTAATTGTTGTTATTACAAACAAAGAGCATGTTAAGCACATAGTTGATGTTACTAAAAAAGCAGATGTGAAAAAAGAGGTTATAAACTTTGAAAATTACGTTGGCTTAAGTGAAGAGAGAAAAATGTCAGACATTCCCACTGAGCCGCAAAAGGAAATGATATTAGTCCTGGTTGAATCCGGTAAAAGTAAGAAGGTATTAAAGAAAATTCAAAAGGAAATGTATTTTAATAATATTGATAATAGTGTTGCATTTATTCTGGATTCAAAAAATATTGATGATATCTGTAATATGTATAATGCCATGAAAGAAAAAAGATAAAAGGGTGAAATAAATATTCATAGTTCCTTTTGTATAGGTTAATAAGATTTTAAGAAGAAAATTATAAGTACTATGGAGGACAAAATGGCAGAAATAAAAGCAAAATTTGATTTAATTGTGACCATTGTAAGCAAAGGTTTTGCTACAGATGTGGTAAATGCTTCCAGAAAGGCAGGAGCCGAAGGGGGTTCAATTATTCACGGACGTGGTACCGGTGTGCGTGAGGATGGAAAAATATTTGGTATTCCAATTGAGCCGGAGAAAGAAATAGTGTTAACTTTAATTGACCAAAAGAAAACAGATGAAACATTAAAAGCAATTGAAGAAGAATTATCCCTGGATGACCCGGGTAAAGGTATTGCCTTTGTACTGGATGTAAAAAAAGTAGTTGGAATATGTCATTTATGTGATTTAGAAAAGGATGATAAGAAAGAGAAAAAATAAATGAGTATACAGTCCGGAAAATTTTTTTTAATTATTTTTATAATAGTGCTCATTTCTCCTGTTCTAACCAGTTTTGCAATTTTTTTTGTTGATTCTTCTCCGGTTCTTCAATATGAAATTATTGAAAGCTATCCACATGATACTGCAGCTTTTACCCAGGGACTTATATTAAATGAAGATTTTTTATATGAGGGAACTGGACTATATGGAGAATCATCAATTCGCAAAGTCGAGCTGGAAACCGGGAAAGTTTTACAGCAATATAATCTTCCAGATAAATTTTTTGGAGAAGGTATAACGATTTTTGATAATAGAATTTACCAGCTTACCTGGAAAAAACAGACAGGTTTTATTTATGACCTTGAAACCTTTCGATTATTAGATGTATTTATTTATTCTCATGAAGGTTGGGGAATTACCCATAACGGAGAATATTTAATTATAAGTGACGGAACCTCTGTGTTGCGTTTTATAGATCCTCTTAAATTGAAAGAGGTTAAGCAAATTAACGTCTCTGATGGTGACACACCTGTTGATAGGCTTAATGAATTAGAATATATCAATGGCTATATTTATGCCAACATATGGCAGACTGACATAATTGCTATTATTGATCCGGAGACAGGTAAAGTAAATTCCTGGCTGGATTTAAGCGGTATTCTGAAGGATGTTAAAACGAATGAAAAAATAGATGTTTTGAATGGCATTGCCTTTGATTCTGAAAGAGGACATTTACTGATTACCGGTAAACTATGGCCGAAAATATTCAGAATAAAAATATCTGAAAATTAATATAACTTAATTAACTGAATACAACTTCTTATTTTCAGGGGCATTCCAAATAGAATCAATAATAATCTTTGTTACAATCCTGCCTGCTTGTTCATCAATCAAACAGATTAAATAATATTTTTTGGATTTCGCAACCTGCCTTTAATAAAACCAAAAATAATATATTGCAATAAATGTTTGAGAAATCTCAAATAGTAAAAATATTGAATTTTTTTTGCTATAATGATACAATCCCATATTGTTTTTAGGATATATTACTTAACATTTTGACACCGAAACACCGAAAAGAGTTGAATAAATGTTTAAAAAATTCATACATTATTATAAACCTTATAAGGGTATTCTTTTATTAGATTTAATTGCTGCTACCCTTATTGCAGCGGTTGACCTGGCTTTTCCGGCAGTTACCAGACATTTTATAAACAATATTATTCCAAATAACCAATTAAGACTTTTTTATGTATTTATTGTTTTCCTAATTGCTCTATCCATTCTAAGAGCCATTTCCCAGTATATTGTGAATTACTGGGGACATGCCCTGGGTGCCAGGATGGAGCGTGATATGCGGACAGATTTATTCAAGCATTTACAAAACTTATCAGTGGATTATTTTGATAATGTGAAGACCGGACATATCATGTCCAGAGTAGTGCATGACATCAGTCGCATAGGCGGGCTTGCCCACCATGGACCTGAAGATATTTTTCTGTCTTTTGTAATGATAATTGGTTCTTTTATTATCCTTTTTCAAATTGAGTGGCGGTTAACATTGGTACTGTATGGCTTTTTGTTTATTTTGCTCTGGTATGCAGTTAACAAAAGAAAAAAAATGACTGAAGTTTTCAGATTAGTAAGAAAAAAGATTGCCAATGTAAATGCACAGCTTGAAAACAGCATTTCCGGTATCAGGGTGGCTAAATCATTTACCAATGAAGAGTTTGAAATGGAAAAATTCGATCTGGGCAATGAGGAATTTAACAGGTCAAGAGAAATGTCTTACAAGGTGATGGCGGAATTCTTTTCTACCATAATGTTTTTATCAAATTTTTTAAATATTATTGCATTAGGATTGGGAGGGTATTTTGTTTTTAAAAATATTATCAGAATGGGAGATTTGGTTGCTTATTTACTTTATATAAGTTTCTTTTTACAACCTATTCGTCGGCTGACAAATCTAACTGAACAGTTACAGGAAGGAATCAGTGGGTTTGAAAGATTTGTAGAAATTATGAAAATTAAGCCGAGCATTATAGATAAAGAAAATGCACTGAAATTAGACAAAATTCAGGGGAAAGTCGAGTTTAAAAATGTTTCTTTCAGTTATAAGAAAAACGAAGTTGTCTTATCTGATATCAATCTTATTATAAAACCGGGGCAGACCCTAGCCCTGGTAGGCCCTTCAGGAGCAGGTAAAACTACTTTATGTCACCTGATTCCCAGGTTTTATGAAGTGGTATCAGGAAAAATATTAATTGATGGCATAAATATTAAAGACATTAGGCTTAGTTCACTGAGAAAAAATATAGGGTTGGTACAACAGGATGTCTTTTTATTCACTGGCACAATTGGAGAAAATATTTTATATGGTAAGCCTGATGCGACTCATGAAGAAGTAGTTCAAGCAGCAAGAGATGCAAATATCCATGATTTTATTGATAGTCTTCCTGATAGCTATGACACTTATGTTGGAGAAAAAGGGCTCAAACTTTCCGGTGG
>JAQVMU010000042.1 GCA_028703475.1 Atribacterota bacterium
GTAAAATAGTTTTCGAAGGATTCAAAATGGCCGAAGAAAGAAAAGGAAACGATAAAAAATTTGACTTAAACGAGAAACAAATAGTAAGTGCACTTATGGATTATTGTACAGATAGTATATATTTTAAGGATCTCCAGAGTAGATTTATATCAGCAAACAAGGCATTGCTTAAGAAGCTTGGCATAAACAATGTAAGCGAGTTGGTTGGAAAGACAGATTATGATTTGTTTACTGAGGAACATGCCAAAGAGGCGTATGATATTGAACAGAAAATAATTAAAACAGGCATCCCGGTAGTTGATATTGAGGAAAAAGAGACCTGGCACGAGAAAGGTATTAGATGGGTTTTAACAACCAAAATGCCTTTTTATGATAAAGAAGGCAATATTATTGGAATTTTTGGAATCTCCAGGGATATAACTGATAGAAAGAAGGTAGAGAAAGAATTAGAAAAGCAAATATCTTTCATGAATGCTCTCATGGAAGGGGTAACTGACTCAATATATTTTAAAGACCTTCAAAGCAGATTTTTGCTGGCCAATAATGGATTAGCAAGAAAACTTGGTGTAAAAGACCCAGAAGAGTTAATTGGAAAAACAGACTTTGATTTTTTTACCAGAGAACATGCTGAACCAGCATATATTGATGAACAAAACATAATTAAGACTGGAAAGCCCGTTGTAAATATCGAAGAAAAGGAAACCTGGCATGGTAGAGAGAATGAATGGGTTTTGACCACGAAAATGCCTTTTTATGATAAGGAAGGTAATATTGTGGGAACCTTTGGGATTTCCAGAGATATCACTGACCGAAAAAAATCAGAAGAAAAGATACATTACTTATATTATCATGATCGGCTTACAGGACTTTATAATAGAGCCTTTTTTGATGAGAGTTTAAATAGATTAGATACAGATAGACAGCTTCCCCTTACTATAGTAATGGGTGATATAGATAAACTTAAATTAATTAATGATACATTTGGACATTTAGAAGGAGATATTCTCCTTAAAACTATTGCAGATATATTTAAAAAATGTTTTAGAAAGGAAGATATTGTTTCCAGATGGGGAGGGGATGAATTTATTGCCATACTGCCTAATACCGGTAAAGAGGAAGCGTTAAGTATTATCAAGAGAATAAAATCTGCATGTAAGAAAAAAAGTATAAATGGAGTGCCTATCAGTATCTCTCTTGGAATTTCTACAAAGGAATCCACATCCGGGAATATCCTTGATGTATTAAAAGAAGCAGAAGATAAAATGTATAAGAAAAAAACAAAATGCAGAACATCAATAATATCTTTATATGCTAATTTTCATAAAAATAAAAAATAAATCCTCATATATATTGACTTAAATTTGATATAAGTGTATTATTCAAATAGTAAATATAATACTTATTTTAAGTATTAAAAAAAGTATAGCTTTCTTCCGAAGAAAAAAACACACTACAAAAATACACCATTATATTCTGCAAAATCACAGTTCCTATAAAATATTTTACTATTTAGTAAGCCAATTAAAAAAAGGAGGGATGTGTATTTAAATAATTCTTATCAAAAACAAATTAATGAAATTCGAAAAAAGAATATTATTTTACCTGACAATATCAAAAATTTTATTTAATTTTTAGGAGGTCTTAAAATGAGAAAAAATATTTCTATTAAGGTTTTAACTGTGCTGATACTGGTTGGCAGTCTATGTTTTTCTTTATCTGCTTTAGCGCAAAATGAACCTGTGACTATAAGCTGGTGGCATATTCAGACTGAAACAGAACACAGGGAATTATGGCAAGATCTGGCAGATGAATATATGGCTGAAAACCCTAATGTAAATATTGAAATTACAGTCATGGAAAACGAGAATTTCAAAGCTAAGATGACCACAGTTATGCAATCAGGAGAGGTACCTGATCTTTTCCAAAGCTGGGGTGGGGGTACTATGAATGATCAGGCCGAAGCCGGTTTGCTCAAGGATATTACTGAATATCTGGATAAAGACGGCTGGCGTGAAACATTTTCAGAGGGAGCATTAGGAGTATATGCATACAAAGGAAGAAATTATGGTGTACCACGCGATATGGGTATGGTTGGTTTTTGGTATAATAAAGAATTGTTTGCCCGGGCGGGCATTGATAGTCCCCCTGAAACCTGGTCTGAGTTGTTTGATACTATTCAAAAATTAAAAGATGCCGATATTATTCCTATTGCTTTAGGTGAAGGAGACAAATGGACAGGTGCCTTCTACTGGGAATATCTGGCAGCACGTATCGGTGGAGAAGAAGCATTTGTAAAAGCGGCTACCAGGGAAGGTTCTTTTACTGATCCTGCATTTATAGAAGCAGGAGAAAAATTGTTGGAGTTAGTAGATGCTGAACCTTTCCAGTTTGGTTTCCTGGGAGCTACCTGGGCTGATGAAGCTACTCTTATGGGTAATAGCGAAGCAGCTATGGACCTTATGGGACAATGGGCTCCCGGATCATTCAAAGAAAACAGTATTGATGGATTAGGATTAGGTGATAAAGTAGGATGGTTTAAATTCCCAATGGTTGAAGGAGGAGCAGGTCACGCTGATGATGCGTTAGGTGGAGGCAATGGATTTGTCGTTGGAAAGGATGCACCTGAAGAAGCTATTGACTTTTTAAGGTTTATCAGTAGTGTGGAATCACAGATTGAACAGGCCAAAATTGGTCTTTCAGTACCGGTAGTAAAAGGTGCTGAAGCAGGGCTGACTGATCCGACTCTAAAGCTTGTTCAACAGGGTGCGGCAGATGCCAAATATTTCCAGCTGTACTATGATCAATATCTACCTCCGGCAACAGGTTCTGTGGTTAATGATGCTGTTCAGGGATTATTTGCAGGAACAATGACTCCAGAAGAAACAGCTCAGATGGTTGAAGATTCAGCGGATAGAGAAATAAAATAGTTTTTCCTTAGTAATAAATGTGTGGGGATGAGAGCTCAAAACCTGATTCCCACACATCATGATATTTAAGAAGGAAATCCTTTATGAATACAAAAGGCTCAAAAGAAGATAAAAACATAAAGCTATTACCACAGACCAATACCTTTACCTGGCAACTTCAAAATAATATGACTATTATATTGTTTTTACTACCAGCATTTATATTATTATCCATGTTCCTTGTTTATCCAATATTTCGCTCTGCTTATTATAGTTTGTTTAATTGGAAAGGTTTTGGCCCCGCAGTTGATTATATAGGGATAGAGAACTATACACGTTTACTGACTGATAAAATATTTTTAAAAGCAGTTAAAAATGGAATATTAATTGTAATATTTTCTTTGGTAATCCAGCTTCCAATAGCGATGGGGCTTGCTCTTATTGTTGGAAGAGATATCCCGGGAAAGGCTTTTTTCCGGGCAATTTTTTTTATGCCCTATATTCTATCGGAAGTTATTACCGCAATTATGTGGTTAATTCTGTATAATCCTAATCCAAGACGAGGATTTCTGAATGCAATTATTAATATTATTCCTAGCTTGGAACCTCAGGCCTGGTTGGCAGACACCAGACTGGTGCTGCCGGCAATCTTTGTTGTATTAACCTGGAAATATGTTGGATTTCATATGCTTTTATATATAACAGGCTTGCAAAATATTCCGAGAGACATTGAAGAAGCTGCTTTGATTGACGGTGTAAATAGCCGTCAGATGGTCACTCATATCACTTTACCATTATTAGCCGGAACGATAAAGACCTCTATATATCTATCGATTATTGGTTCATTACAGGTGTATGCTTTAGTCTGGATTATGACCAGAGGAGGTCCGGTTAATGCCAGTGAGGTGATGTCCACATATATGTATCGTTATAGTTTTGTTCGATTTGAGCTAGGGTATGGTTCCGCAGTAGCAATCATTATGCTGCTTATTTCTTTAACTTTTTCCATAATTTATTTAAGACTTACCAGAAACACGGAAAACGTATCTTAAAAAAAGGATCTTGATGAATAATGAAACATAACTCAAAAAATAAAAAGAATAAATCACCGATGATTTTTAAATATATCATCCTTACAATTGCCGCAATATTTATATTATTTCCCATAGCAATGATTATATTTGGAACTTTAAAGACCCGTGGTGAGTTTATGACAGTCCCCTATACACTACCAATTCCACCTAATTGGGGCAATATAAAAAGAGTTTTAACAATGCCGATATTTTGGTATATGATGCGTAACAGCATATTAGTGATGATTGTAACTACTGTTGGAGTCGTTGTTGTCGCCAGCTTGTCGGCTTTTGTATTTTCCCGGATAGAATTCCGAATGAAGAATATGTTGTTTAACTTTTTTACACTTGGCTTAATGTTTCCAGTAACTGTAGCAATTTTACCAATATACCTGATAATACGACAGTTGAATTTAATCAATAGTCTTACAGGTGTGATTTTAGTACAGACAGCATTCCAGCTTTCTATTTCTATTGTGATACTGCGGAATTTCTTTATGTCTGTCCCGTTTGAACTTCAGGATGCTGCCAGCATAGACGGATGCAATAATCTTGGGTTTTTTTGGTGTGTACTATTGCCTCTTGCCAGACCTTCTCTTGCAACAGTTGCAGCTTTAACCATAGTGACCAGCTGGAATGATCTTTTAGTGCCACTGGTTTTAATAGACCAGGAAAAGTTGTGGACTCTTCCCTTAGGGACAATGCAATTTCAGGGTCAATATGGAATGGATTTATCACTGGTATCTGCCTTTCTGCTATTGTCCGCTATTCCTGCGATAATCTTTTATATATTTGCAGAACGGCAGTTAGTTTCAGGTTTAACTGCGGGGGCTTTAAAAGGATAGATATTACTATAAATTAAAGTCAAAGAATTTTTAAATTTTATTTAAAAGGGTTATAAAAATGACTGAGGGATTTAAAAAGTATAATAATGACATTCACCCCAGGACATACCTTGATAAGGATAAACCGGTTTCTAAGAGAGTAAAAAGTCTTTTATCGCTTATGAATCTGGATGAAAAAATAGCCCAACTTGGTAGTTTGTGGATATATGAGATTTTAGAAAAAAAAGAATTTTCTGAAAAAAAAGCAGATACCCTGATGAAAAGTGGTATTGGACAGATTACAAGGCTTGGCGGAGCAAGTAATTTTAGTCCTGAAGAGTCCGCCAGAACAGCAAATCGGATACAAAAATATTTACTTGAGAAAACACGTCTGGGAATACCTGCGATTATTCATGAAGAATCATGCAGTGGTTATATGGCTAAAGGAGCAACCTGTTTTCCTCAGATTATAGGAGTAGCGAGTACCTGGGAGCCGGATTTGGTTGAAAAGATGAGTAGAGTTATTAAGGAACAAATGAGAGCAGTTGGTGCACATCAGGCACTTGCACCGGTTTTAGATATAGCCAGAGATGCTAGATGGGGCAGAACAGAGGAAACTTTTGGAGAAGACCCATACCTTACTTCGATAATGGGATTGTCCTATATCAGGGGAATTCAGGATAACAACTGGAAGACAGGGGTAATGGCAACTGCCAAACATTTTGTCGGTTATGGTGTTTCAGAAGGCGGCATGAATTGGGCACCTCCACATATTCCTTACCGGGAATTACGTGAAATATTTTTAAAACCCTTTGAAATTGCAGTAAAAGAGGCAAAAGTTGCTGCAATTATGCCGGGATACCATGAGCTGGATGGTGTACCATGTCATAATTCTATAGAATTACTCAAGGATATTTTAAGGGGTGAATGGGGATTTGAGGGATTAATTGTATCGGATTATTTTGCTATAAACATGCTAAAAGAATATCATCTGGTTTCATCAGATAAAGAGGAGGCAGCAATTCAAGCTATCAAGGCAGGTGTAGATGTAGATTTACCCAGTACTGATTGCTATGGAACTCCATTAAAAAATGCCCTGGAAAAACAATTGTTTGATGAATCTCTAATTGACAGATCTGTAACTAAAATACTTAAAATGAAATTTTTAATGGGCCTTTTCGAAAATCCATATATAGACGAGAAGGCAACCGTAACAAAATTTGATACACCGGAACAGCGGGATTTGGCCTACAGGATTGCCTGTAAATCAATTGTATTGTTAAAAAATGATAATAATACATTACCTATTAGAGATATTAAATCTTTAGCAGTGATAGGACCAAATGCAAACAGTACCAGGAATATCATAGGTGATTATGCTTATCCCTGTCATATTGAATCATTATTAGAGATGAAGGAGGGAAAGCAGGATTTTGATACACCTGTTCCCGATAACGTGGAAATGGAAGATAATTTTGTTTCAATAAAAAGTATTTTAGAGGTAATAAAAGAAAGATTTAATAATAGTATTGCAGTAAATTATGCCAAAGGATGTGAAGTTACAGGTGATTCAAGAGAAGGCTTTTCAGAGGCGATTGAGGTTGCAAAAGAATCAGATTTAGCGGTAATAGCAGTGGGAGGAAAATCAGGGATTATAAATGATTGTACCAGTGGAGAAACCAGAGATAGGGCCACTCTTAATCTTACCGGGGTACAGGAAGAACTTATAAAAGAGATTTATAATACAGGTACTCCGGTAGTTGTCGTACTTGTAAACGGAAGGCCTTTATCTATAAATTGGGTTTATGAAAAGATACCGGCAATATTAGAATCATGGTTACCTGGAGAAGAGGGGGCTAAGGCGATAGTTGATGTTCTTTTTGGGGATTATAACCCGGGAGGTAAATTACCTATTTCTTTTCCCAGGTCTGCAGGACAGGTACCTGTATATTATAACCACAAACCATCCGGTGGACGTTCCCACTGGAAAGGGGATTATGTTGAGATGAGTAGCAAGCCACTTTTGCCATTCGGTCATGGATTAAGTTATACCAATTTTGAGTATAGTAATATGGTTATTACACCAAGGACTGTGTCCCTGGATAGTAAGGTGAAAATGAGTGTTGTTGTAAAAAATATTGGTTCCAGTACCGGGGATGAAGTTGTACAGTTATATGTTCACAACAGACAAAGCACCATAACGAGACCATTAAAAGAATTGAAAGGATTTAAGAGAATTACTTTGAAACCCGGTGAAAAAAAGACAGTTAACTTCATTTTACTATCAGAACAACTTGGGTTCTATAATAAAGAATTAAAATATATTGTAGAACCGTCAACAATAAAGGTTATGATAGGAAGTTCTTCTGAAGATATCCGTTTAGTGGGTGAGTATAAAATTACCAAAGAAAGAGATAATGTTAATTAAAATATTATTTTAAACTGTTTTATGACTAAAATATTTTGCAAGAACTCTGACATATATAATATGAGTTAAAACAAATTAAATTATTGTCTTATCTTAAATAAGATCTTGTGGTAGAAGCCTGGAAGAACTATAAGTAACAAAAAACTGAATAAAAAGGTGGTGATTAAAAAGATAAGTTAATTTTTTTGACCGTATCTAATTTTAGTATTGTAAAAAAGGAGATTCTAATTATGAAAAAATTTTATATTAGTTTACTGACAATTACATTTTTAATTGTTTTGAGCCTGTCAGTTTTTGCTGCCGATAAACCTTTAATCGGTCTATCTTTTTCTGATTTTACCTTAGAAAGATGGGTAAGAGAAGCTGAAGAAATGACCAAACTTGCTGAGAGCTTAGGCGCTGATGTAATTGTTCAAGAAGCTAACCTTGATCCGAAGATACAGAATGATCAAATAGAGAATATGGTTTTACAGGGAGCAGATGTCATCCTGATTGTTGCAGAAGATGGTGCCGCGGCAGCAACAGCAGTAGATGCAGCAACAGAAGCAGGTGTGAAGTGTATTGCTTATGACCGTTTAATCAAGTCACCCAACAATGCAGTGTATATTTCGTTTGACAATGTGGAAGTCGGACGTGCCCAGGCAAGAGGGGTTATAGCTGCAAGAGATAGTGGCAAATTTGCCTTACTTGGTGGCAGCCCGACAGATAACAATGCTGTGCTTGTCAGACAGGGACAGATGGAAGTACTTCAACCCCATATTGATAGCGGACAGATTGAAATCGTTGCCGACCAATGGGTACCTAATTGGGATACAGCCGAAGCATTAAAGATTATGGAAAATATGTTGACTGCCACCAACAATGAAATTGATGCAGTTGTTGCTTCCAATGATTCAACGGCTCTGGGGGCTATTGAAGCTCTAAGAGCCCAGGGTCTGGCCGGTAAGGTCCCAATTTCTGCACAGGACGCCACGGCAGCCGGGTGTAATGCAATAGCTAAAGGAGAACTCACAGTAAGTGTATATAAAGACATAAGAAAACTTGTCCCTCTGTCAATTGAAATAGCAGTCAAAATGGCCAAAGGTGAAGCTGTAGAAGGCTTGGAAGAATTTTCATTAGCTGAGTTAACCGGAGAAAATCTACAAGGTACTGTACCTTGTAGATTCCTGGAAGTTGTCGGTGCAACTAAGGATAACCTTTATGAGGTAATTGTAAAAAGTGGATATCAGTCATACGACGATGTATATAAGGGTGTTCCTGAGGGAGAACGGCCCCCAAAAATTTAATTGTTTATTATAAAATATTATGTAGTGCACTGCAGTTAAAAAAACTGCAGTGCACTTGATTTATAAAATACAACTAAAACCCTAATAGGGGGAACTATTTTGAAAGATGATTTGATTCTAAAAATAAAAAATGTAACAAAAGATTTTCCAGGTGTGAGGGCATTATCTGATGTTTCATTTAATATAAAAAGAGGAGATATTCATGGGATCTGTGGAGAAAATGGTGCCGGGAAATCAACTTTAGTAAAAATTTTAGCAGGAGTGTATCCTTATAATACTTACCAGGGAAGCATTTACTTCAATGAAAAAGAATTAAAATTTACATCTTCTTCAATTGAAGAAGCAATAAAAGAGGGAATTGCAACAGTATATCAAGAGCTAGTTCTTGTACCATGTTTAACGGCTGGTGAAAATATTTTTCTGGGAAGGGAGCCAATAGATCAGAGAAGAGTTGTTAATTGGAATAAACTATTTACAGATACAAAAGAAATTCTGGCAAAATATAAATTAAATGTTCCCCTTTTTGCAAAATTATCTACACTGAGTGTTGGACAGCAGCAGATGGTTGAAATTGCAAAAGCTTTGTCTCGTGAGGTTAAATTGTTAATTCTTGATGAACCTACCTCTGCCCTCACTGATTCTGAAGCAAATTCTTTAATGGAAATATTAAAAAATTTAAAAAATAGTGGAGTAACCTGTATTTATATTTCACACAGATTGGATGAATTTTGTAAAATTGCTGATACTATTACTGTGCTTAGAGACGGTCAGGTAGTTGATACAGTAAGAGCCATAGATTCTAACGAAGAGAAGATTATTGCCATGATGGTTGGAAGAGAAATGAAGAAGAGGTTTCCAAATAAACTATCTAAACCAGGTAAAAAAATCCTGGAAGTTAAAGATTTATCAGTATTTTTAAAAAATAAATCAGTAATTAAAAATGTCTCATTTAATTTAAAAAAAGGTGAAATACTGGGAATAGCAGGTTTAATGGGTTCTGGAAGAACTGAACTTGTAACAGCTTTATTTGGAGAGTATGGAAATCAGATCACTGGTGATATTTTGCTGGAAGGAAAATCTATCAAGATTAATTCGGCAGAAGATGCAATTAAATATGGAATAAGCCTTGTCCCGGAAGATAGAAAAGGAAAGGGATTGGTATTAATACAGGAAATTTTTAAAAACATTTCTTTGCCAAACCTCAAGCAATTTTCTACCAGATTAAATATCGATAAATACAAAGAATTACAAGAATGTAAAAAATATGCAGATTATCTATCAATTAAAACACCATCCCTTTTTACTATAACAGAATCGTTAAGTGGAGGAAATCAACAAAAGGTTGTTATTGCCAAATGGTTAATGTCAAACCCGAAAATCCTTATTTTAGATGATCCGACCAGAGGAATTGATGTAGGGACAAAATATGAGATATATAATCTCATAAATAAGCTTGCCGAAAAGGGTGTGGGAATAATTATGATATCTTCAGAGTTGGAGGAGGTGCTGGGGATAAGTGACAGAATTATGGTTATGCATGAAGGCCAGTGTGCTGGAATATTAGAGCGCAAAGAAGCTACCCAGGAAAAAATTATGGCGTTAGCCACAAATATTAAAAAAATAAACAGGTATGATTAATGAAAGATTTAAATTATATTCAAAAGTTTAAAGAATTTAAAATTGATTTTAGGGCATATACATTGTTTTTTGCTCTTATTATTATTTGGTTACTTTTTGGGTCTTTAACCGGTGGTGTTTTTCTTTCAACAAGAAATTTTTCAAATCTTCTAAGACAAATGACTATTATATCATTTCTTGCCATTGGGATGACCCCGGTCATTATAACAGGCAATATTGACCTTTCCGTAGGATCCATGACCGGTTTTATAAGTGTTATAGCTGCCTATTTGCAGGCAATTATTTTCCCCACCCTTCTTCCGGGACTGTTTCCTTCTCTTTCAATTGAATCATTAGGAATTATTAGTACAGTTGTTACAGTGATTGTTTGTCTTTTTATAGGTCTAATAATAGGACTTGGTCAGGGTTATATTATAGCTTATGGAGGAGTCCCAGCTTTTATTGTTACACTAGGGGGACAATTTGTTCTTAAGGGGGGAATTTTGGGTGTCACTCAGGGTAAAACAATTATCCCAATTGAAGATTCCCTTCGTGTAATGGCTCAGGGCTATCTCTCAACATATACTGGCATAGTAATTGCAATTATTGCTATTATAATTATTTTTATATCCACCTTACAGAATAGAGCAAAAAAGAAACAATATGGGATAAAAATCAGATCAATTGGTCTTGATTTATTTGTTGCATCGGTATTTTCAGTACTTATTTTAGTGTTTACTTTTATGATGAATAGCTACAGGGGGATTCAAATTCCAGTATTAATTATGGCTACTTTTGCTATAATAGTTACTTATATAATGAATAATACAAGATTTGGAAGACACATTTATGCTGTAGGTGGTAACAAAGAAGCGACAAGACTGTCTGGTATAAATGTAAAAAAAGTTGTTCTAAAAACATATGCCATGATGGGTATTTTATGTGGTGTTAGCGGAATTATTTTAACCGGTTATGTTGCCGCAGGAACAACCAGTGGTGGTACTAATTATGAACTTTCAGCAATTGGTGGTTGTGTAATGGGTGGTACAAGTTTAATGGGAGGTATTGGGACAGTCTTCGGTGCCGTAATTGGTACTCTTATTATGACCAGTCTTGAAAATGGAATGAGTGTCATGAATATGAGTGTTTTCTGGCAGTATATCGTTAAGGGATCAATATTGGTTCTTGCTGTTTATCTGGATGTAACATCAAGGAAAAATAAGGCTTAAAATAGAAATAATATTGGTGTTGTAATAATAGATCAAGAAAGGGAATAATGCAAATTATGAACAAAAGTAAAACCAACCTTGGAAATTCAATAACAATGAAGAAATGGAATCTTAGTAGAATTTTTAAAACTATTTACCAACAGGGTCCTATTTCCAGAATAAAGTTAACTGAAATTACAGGATGCAGTCCTGGAACAGTTTCTAACCATGTTAAAACTTTGATTAAGAAAGGGTTTGTAGTTGAAACAAATAAGGGGATTTCTTCCGGAGGTAGAAAACCAGTAAAGTTAATAATTAACCCTAACAAAGCTTACATCTTCAGTATTGAAATCGAGGTTAATCGAATAAAAATTGTAATGTTTGATTTAAAAGTAAAACCCGTGGAAATGATCATTATTCCTATCAAGCACAAAGGTGATTATTTGAGAACTTTTGAGCATGTATTTTATGAAATGGATAACATGATTAAAAGAAAAAATCTGCGATTAGAGGATTTTTTAGGAATTGGCGTAGCGGTACCAGGGTTAATTGATAAAATAAAAGGTGTATTAGAATTTGCACCTAACCTGGGATGGAAAGATGTAAGCATTTCAAAGATATTCAAAGAGAAATATGACTTGCCTGTAATTCTAAATAATGAAGCAAAGGCTGCAGCCATTGGAGAAAGAGGGTCGTATTATCCTCAGGTTAATAATATGGTATTTGTTTCGATAAACGAAGGCATAGGTTGTGGTCTTTATATAAATGGATCATTATACAGGGGAGCTAGTGGGAATGCAGGAGAGTTTGGTCATATTACTATTAATACAAATGGTACTAAATGTCATTGTGGTAATCGTGGTTGCTGGGAGATTTATGCCTCAGAAAATTATATTGTAAACAGATATTTAGAATTATCTGTCAATAAGAAAAAATTATCAAAAGAAGAAATATATATATTAGGGAAAAACGATGATAAAACCGCACTTAAGATATTTCAGGAAATAGGAAGAAATATTGGAGTTGGATTAGTAAATATTATAAATGGCCTTAGTCCCGAGTTACTGGTGATAGGTGGAGGTATTGTAGAAATAAAAGATTATATTTATGAAGAGATTATTAAAAAACTCGAAGAAAGTTGCTTATCTGTTTCTTGTAAAAAGACAGATATTAAATTCAGTAAATTGGGTAACATGGCTGCGGTTTATGGTATGGCAGATTTAATAATTAATAAAAGAATAAAATTTATTTAGTACCTTAATAGATATGTGGCATTTTTAATTAAAAAATAATTTTTTAAGTAAAAATATATAGATTTATTAAAGGAGTGAAAGGAGTATATATAAAATGAAAAATAGCAAATCAATGCATAGTATTTGCCGTTGGACTTTTAATGCCGGGCAGGGTGGCTTTGTTCCTGATGATATAAGGCCAAAATGGAGTGAAAAAAATTTAAATACTGTTGACACCATTAAAATAATTAAAGATAGAATTGCTCCAAGATTACCGGAAAATGTAGAGTTAGGGTTTGAAATGCATTATGATAATGAGTATGATGAAGATACTGCTCAAGAAATAGCTGATGCACTTGTAGATTCCAAAGTATATCTATCTATGGTAACTCCGGGAGCTCATAAACATTATGCTTATGGAGGGATAGCTTCTTTGGATCCGGCAGAGAGAAAATCAGCTGAGGAGTTTGGCGAAAGAACGGTCGCTCTTGCTTATGGGCCTCTTAGAAAGGCATGGCACCCCGATTCTTCAAAATGGCCAACTGTAGTTATCTGGAATGGCTCCTTTGGTTATGATATTGCATCGATTGGAATTTTTCAGATGTATCAAAATCTTAAGGAGAGTCTGGCAAAATTGTGTCAGTATGAAGAAAAATTAGGCGGATATCTCTATTTTGCCCTGGAACCAAAACCAAATGAAGGGCACCCCGCTCTTTTAATACCTACTGTTGCCAGTGCCCTGGTATTATGGAATAAACTGGGAGAAGAGTTTAAAATTTCACGCGATAAAAAAGGGGTAAATAAAGAATTCGGACATTCAGAGATGATTGGACTTGATCATGTTCATGATACAGTTGAAGAAATAGATAATAATGCCTTAGTCCATATGCACATCAATAGTCAGGGTTACAATGACGGTATTATACTTGGGGGACCGGGCAAATTTGATATAGACCATGGTACAAGAATCAATGGAATGAATATAGCTATCGCAGGTTTAATTCAGGAGTCTGGATTTAATCGATGGAAAGGTCATGATATGCAAACAAGACCATATGATAATGAAGACCAGGGCATCGACAGGGTAATTAGAAGTATACTAAGCTGGGAAGCTTGTGCTAAAGCTGCAGAAGAGATTGATAGAGGACAACTATTAAACCATCTTATTGCAAGAGATACTGCCAGAGCCGAAGATGTTATGAGAGAAGCATTAATAAAGGCTCAAAATTATTTTAATGAAATATACAGAGGATAATAAGGAGTTATTATTAAAGATTTTTAATTAAAAATGACAATATGTGTATTAATAATTAATATTTATTATATTAATTATTAAAGGAAGGCCAACATTAATAGAAATGTTTATTAATAAATATTCCTAATATAATAAGAGTAATTTATT
>JAQVMU010000043.1 GCA_028703475.1 Atribacterota bacterium
AACCTGATACTTTAAAATAGTTCAAAATATGATATCATTTATATATATTTATTAAAAGTTTATTTTGCAGTAATCAAGGAGCAATAAATTCCATTGACTGAAAATAATCCTCAACAAAAAAAAGATTTACATCTTCAATTAGCAGAGATTCCCAGTGTGGAAGAAATTTTGGAGCAAACAGCACTGGAGGATGTAATCAAATTGTATTCGAGAAAAATGATTGTCCCTCTAATCAGGGTAGTTCTGGAAAAAGAAAGAGAAAATATTATTAATGGAAGCGCTCCTTCCTCGATAACTATAATTATTCAAAAATGTCTCTCTCTTATCAGAAAAGAATATCAATCCTTTATTCGCCCGGTTATTAACGGAACAGGCGTTGTGCTGCATACCAACCTGGGCAGAGCTGTAATAGGGGACAAGTTAATCAATAAAATAATTTCAACCCTGAAAGGTTTTAGTAATCTGGAATACGATTTATTTTATGGAAACAGAGGCAAGAGGGGGGATTTTGTCGAGAGAATGCTGGCAGTTTTTAGCCAGGCTGAACAAGCCTTGATTGTTAACAACAATGCTGCAGCGGTTTTCCTCATTCTAAAGGTATTAGCCTGTGATAAAGAGGTTGTAATTTCCAGAGGAGAGTTAGTGCAAATCGGCGGTGGATTCCGCATTCCGGATATATTAAAAGAAAGCGGGGCAATCCTAAGAGAAGTAGGCACCACAAATCAAACTAATATAAAAGATTATCGCGAGGCAATTAACGAAAGAACCGGTCTACTTTTAAAGGTCCATCAGAGTAATTTTTCAATAGATGGATTCTCTCAATCTGTAGATGTAAAAGAGTTGAAAATATTAAGCAAGAAACATCAGATACCTTTAGTTGTTGATCTGGGCAGCGGCAGTTTTCTGCCGACGGAAAATTTTGGCCTAGAACACGAACCAACGGTTCATGAGATAATCAGAGCCGGGGCAGATATTGTCTGTTTTAGTGGTGACAAACTATTGGGGGGTCCCCAGGGTGGGATAATTTGCGGAAAGAGTGAGTATTTAAAGAGAATTCGAAAAGATCCTATGTATCGGACTTTCCGAGTTGGGAAAATGACACTCTCTCTCCTGCAATCAGTTGTGTTGTCCTATTTAAATAATAATGTTTTACGGGATTTACCGATATGGCAGATGATTGCCATTCCTTATCAGGCAATAAAAAAACGCAGTCAATCTATGGCAAATAAATTAAAGCAAAAAGGAATTGATGCTACCTGTCAAGATGGCGAATCAGTTGTTGGAGGTGGTTCTTTGCCTGGAAAAACACTTCCGACCAGACTTTTATATATAAAGACTGAACACAATGTTGAAAAATTCGATAAAAATTTAAGATTAAACTGGCCGGCTGTATTAGGAAGAGTTAAAGAAGGATATTATATTATTGATTTAAGAACCGTTGAACCGGAAAATGACAAAGTATTAGTAGAAATATTGATAAAAAATTTTTATTAAAAAGCTATTGCAAAATATTAATAACGAGGAAGTTAACCAGATGGAAGACAAGAAAAAACGTTTGATGCAGATGGTATCTGCAGCCGGGTGAGCAGCTAAATTCAGCTATCAGGATCTCGGTGAGATTCTAAAAAAATTTAATCATACAGATGATGATAATTTATTAAGCAGCTTTGAATATAATGAAGATGCTGCAGTCTATAAAATTAATAGTGATACTGCAGTTATTTTTACTGTTGATTTTATTACCCCCATTGTGAATGATCCTTTTACCTTTGGGAAGATTGCTGCTGCAAATGCCTTAAGTGATGTCTTTGCTATGGGTGGGAAACCTTTACTGGCTTTAAATATTGTCTGTTTTCCCGAAAATCAGATAAATGATTTAGAAGAGATTATTAAAGGTGGTTTGGAAAAAATAAAAGAAGCGGGAGCGAACCTGGCAGGCGGACATAGTATTAAAGATAAAGAACCTAAATACGGACTGGCTGTTTTGGGGATAGTACATCCTGAAAAAATTATCAAGAACCATACTCCTCAAGACGGAGATTACCTGATATTGACCAAACCCCTTGGTACCGGAATTATCTCGACTGCTTTAAAGGCTGACCTGATAGGAGAAAATGAGGTTAAGGATACCATTGATTGGATGACTAAATTAAATAATATACCAGAATCTATATTAAATTTATCTATCCACAGCATGACTGATATTACCGGATTCGGATTTATGGGCCATTTGAATGAGATGTTAGTTGCTGATGATTTAATTGCGGAAATTCTGGTTGACAATATTCCTATTTTAAGTAAAGCCTACCAGCTTTGCCAGGATGATATCATACCCGGTGGCAGTATAGATAATTATAAGATGTTTTCCTGTGGAGTAAAGAAAGATAGTGAAATTGATTCGGCAAAGGAGATGCTACTATATGACGCCCAAACCTCTGGAGGACTACTGATTTCTGTGTATGAGAAGGATGCACAGGAAGTCTTGTCTTTGTTAAAAGATGCCGGCTTTAGTGCAAGTGCAATTATCGGTAGAATAAGAAAAAGAGTCCCGGATGATAAGAAAATAAATATCATCAGGTAGCAAAAAAAAGTTCTCATTGTCAATAGATTAATTTAAAATATTCCAATGTATTCATTAATGGCTTATTTGACATCTATTATATAATTAATGCGGGAGTGGATAGGTTCTGGTGGATCTTGCGGACTTCAAATCCGTGGGCGGTAATCGTTAAAAATTGCCGCGGTGGGTTCGATTCCCACCCCTCCCGCCATTTAAAAATATTAATCAAAAAGATTTTGAAAATGAAAAAACCTCTTTTGCTGAATAATAACACTGAGAGAACCCCGTACCTGATTTAAGAATTACTATAATTAAAATAAAAGAGAGAAGAATATGTATGTTATTGGAACAGCAGGACATATAGACCATGGGAAAACAGCTCTTATCCAGGCCTTGACCGGGATAGATGCAGATCGTCTTCCTGAAGAGAAAAAAAGAGGAATGACTATTGACCTGGGGTTTGCCTGGATGGCTCTTCCTTCGGGAGAAAAAATAGGAATTGTAGATGTCCCCGGACATGAAAATTTTGTCAAGAACATGATAGTGGGAGCCACGGGAATTGATGCAGTAATTTTAGTAATAGATGCCCATGAAGGATGGATGCCTCAAACTGAAGAGCATTTTCAGATTATTCAACTTCTTGATATAACTCAGGGTGTTATTGCTATCACCAAAATAGATATGGTAGAACAAAGCCAGCTGGAGATAGTTGAAAAAAAGATTAGAGAAAGACTGCAAGACACTGCTTTTTTTAGTTCCAGTATTGTAAAGGTAAACTCAGTAAAAAATATTGGAATTGATGAGTTGAAAACAGAGATTGAAAAGCTCCTTCCCCAAATTAAACCAAAAAGGGATATCCAGAAGCCCAGATTATGTATTGACAGAGTTTTTAATATCAAGGGAAGCGGAACAGTAGTTACCGGGACACTCATCGGAGGGAAGCTTACAGTAAACCAGGAAGCTATTGTCTTTCCATACATGAAAAAAATCAGAATCAGAAGCATTCAGACCTATAAAGAGCAGGTATTTGAAGCCTATCCTGGTACACGAGTTGCCACTAATTTAGCCGGTGTTAAAAAAGAGGATCTGAAGAGAGGGGATATTGTTTTTGGTTATGAACCTATTAAAAGCAGCCGCTTTATAGATATAAAATTAAAATTAATACCCAATTTATCCAATTTTAAGTTTAAAAGCGGTATGATATTAGATTTTATCTGGGAAACAAAAGAAATATCAGCACAAATTATTTTAGATAAAACACAAAAAGAAAACCAGAAAGAGGCTCAATATGCGCAGATTAGACTCAAAGAAAATTTATCAACATTTATTGGTGATCACTTCATTCTTCGACGTCCTACCCCTGCCTTAACAGTGGGAGGAGGAATCATATTGGACCCATTAGCAGAAAAGCACAGTTTAAATAATGAGTTTTATAATAGTTTTTTAGATAGCAGAAAATATCTGGGATTAGATAATCTAATCTTATCAGAACTCAAGAAACTGAAGTTTTCTCCATTAAATGAGTTTTTGATACAAAGTAATTATTCTTTCTCTGAGATTTCCGCCACTATTCAGAGTTTAAAAAATGACAGGAAACTGGTTGTTGCCGATCTATGGGTTATAGATTATCAGTACTGGGAACAGCAACAAAATAAACTAATGGAATTATTAAAGAGAGAATACCAGAAAAACCCTCTTGAGAAGAGCATTCAAATAAATACAATACAATCTAAATATAAGTATTTTCCCTCTAAACTATTTATTTCCCTGGTTCAATCTTTGTACAGTTCAGGCAAAATAAAGTTTGCTGATGGAAAATTATCTATCCCAGACTATAACCCATCAATTTCAACGGAAAGACAGAAGATGATTGACGGGATATTGAGTCTTTTCAGAAATAATCCGAATAATCCTCCTACAGAGAAATCTATTTATGAACAATATCAAAACAGCCAGGAGATTATCAGATACTTAATAAAGGAAGATATTATTGTAAAACTTGGTGATGGGATATTGATGGATAAAAAGATATTCAATAGAATGAAGGAGCAGATTGTCAGCTTTTTAAAAGAAAATAAATCAATGGCAATAAATGAAGCGAGGAATATATTGGGAATTAGCAGAAAATATATGATTCCTTTCCTGGAGAGACTGGACAAAGACGGTATCACAGTTCGAAAAGAAAATAAGAGATATCTGAAATAAAATTATTCCATGATTGCAAGTTAAGAAAAACATACCAGGACTTTTCCTGCAACCCTGCCAAAATTAAAGGTAAAATTTACATTAACTTAAAATCTTTTGTAAAGATATTTTATTGTAAAAAAATATGATTATATGATAATATCCTCATATAAATAAAAATCAAAAATTCCAGAAATAATTTAATAATAATTGAGGTAACACTATTATGCAGAAAAAGGCTTTTCTATTTATAGTAATTATTATTGTGGCGGCATTTATTGGAGCAGGCTATTTTTTTAGCAATATTAGCGCACAATATTCCGGGCCTCCCGTGTTAAAAGTTTCTGAGGAAGTGGGCGAGCTGGGAAAAATAAAACCTGATGAAGTACAAGTCCACGTATTTACCTTGAAAAATGAAGGAGGAGAAACTCTGGTAATTGAGAATGTTGCGGCACCATGTGGCTGTACTGCAACCTTACTGTCAAGTGAAGAGATTTTACCTGGAGGAACTGCTCAATTGGAGGTATCATTTAATCCCAGAGGGTATAAAGGAGAAGTAAGTCAGTCTGTTTACATATATAGTAATGATCCTCAAACAGAAAAAAAGATGATTAAAATCACTGCTGACGTAGAACATGTTCCTGAACCGGAAATACGGGTATCATCCAATCAGTGGAGTTTGGGTTTATTGAGCAGAGGGGATTTATCTGACTTTTCTTTGAAGATAATTAATCAAGGGGATCTGAGTGCAGAAATAATTGGTATAGAGGTTCCTGAAAATATAACCTATGAATCTGAAGAGGTAGAGTTTCCAGAATTATTAGAGCCCAAAGATGAAATGAATTTGAGATTTAATTTCAATTCAACAGAACAAGAGGCTGGTTTATTTAGAGAGTATATAAGGTTAATTACCAGTGACCCGAGGAGAAAATATGTTACTATAATAGTAGAGGGATATATCACAGAAGGGAATAATTCTGTTTTGATATCCCATTTAGAAAACACTATATTGGAAGGCGATGATGAAACAAAATTTTATGAAGCCAGATTTATAGTAAAAAATAATAGTAATGAACCGGTACAGATAGTGTCTGTCGAATCTTCAGTTGATTACCTTGAGCCTGTAAATAATGAAAAGATTTTACTGCTACCTGGCAAAGAACAGGAGCTTGTTGTTAAGATTAGTAAAGACAATATAACCGATTTATACATTGGTGAAAAGTTACAAGAGTATATTTATCTGAATATAGCATTACCTGTCAATATTGGATCATAAATTTGGTACAATAAAATAAGTAAATAAAAATAAAAAACAGGAAAAATTTTATGAAAAAATATATAAAGATATTCAGTGCATTATCTGACCAGACACGCCTGCGAATTTATATGATTCTGATAGAAGGAGAGCTTTGCGTATGTGAGCTTACCTGTTCATTAGATATGGAGCAGTCCAGGATTTCTCACAGTTTGAAGGTACTTAAAGAAGCAGGATTAATATATTCCAGAAGAGTAGGGAAATGGATGTTTTACTCCCTTTCTTCAAATCAAAAATACAATTGGCTATCAACAGGAATTAAAGAAAATTTGAAGATATTGAAAGAAGATAAAAGACGTCTACAGCAATGCAGGGATGACAATATCAGGGAAAAGTGTCAATGTCAAATATACTGATTTCACCGCTCTTATTTCGAAAAATTATTATGCAACTTTTATTTCCACCAGGTGGTATTATTCTATCTATTTTACTGATCGGGGTGCTTTTTCTTTGTAATAAAAAGAAGTTAGCAACTATCCTAATGCTTTTTTTAATGATATTCCTTTATTTATTAAGCTCCTGGTTTGGTGAATATATTTTCCTGCGGCCATTAGAGGATGATTATGGGTTCCTACAGGAAAATACCATGGAGGATATGAACTTAGCCAATCCGGTTTTAGTAGTATTGAGTGGGGGTATTACGGAGGAGAGTTTATCCGGTAAAGCTGAGATAGGAGAAATAACGTTAGCCCGTTTGTACGGAGCATACCTTATTTATAACCGGAGCAAATATCCCATTTGGGTAACCGGAGGAATTCTATTTAATCATAAAGGTGCAACTTCCTCGGCTACTATTATGAAACAGGTATTGATTAATCTGGGAGTCCCGTTTGACAATGTATTTATCGAGGAAAAATCAAGAACTACTTACGAAAATGCCATTTTTACCATTGAAGAGATTAAAAAACAAGGTTATAAGGAGATTATTCTGGTAACCAGTGCATTACATATGCGGCGTTCCGTGCAATCATTTGAAGATGATCAATTAACCATTATCCCTGCACCGGTAAACTATTTATTTGAAAACAAAAATCCCGGTATTTTAAGTATTCTTCCCAATAGAGAATCATGGGAACATAACCTAAGGGCTTTACATGAATGGATTGGTTTGCTGTATTATAGAATTTTATAAAGTGTTATAAATAATATTAAGAATTCTTTATTTATAATAAACTTTTAAAGCTCTATTAAATCTGCAGTATAATATTAAATGAATTTTACAAGAAAATATATTTTAATGTTCAAGAAACATAAATCATAAATAGATAAAAATAGTAGGGGTAGATTTTATTTAAAATTATTCTACCCCTACTATTCTCAGATATTTTCTTAGATAATTTCAATTTCTACATGCTCATTTTTTTCTTCATCATATACATCGCAAATTTTTCCATAAAATTCAGAATCGTTCATAGCTGTATTAAGTTCTTCCATATCAAAGGGAATATCTTTCCCCCCGATTTTAACTGTATCACTGCCCATTTTGTTGGCAATATTGATTCCCCACTTAACCAGGCTAAAAGGAACTTTAATATTTACTTTTGGCTGATTGTCTTTGGTTACATTAATCTTAAAAAATCGTTTTTGCTTGCTGGCAGGAAGGTTTTCACTCTCATTTTCTGTTGCTTTTAGAGCGTCAATCAGATTTATTGCTTCCTCATGAGTAATTTTACCTTCTTTTAACATTTCCATTACCTGTTTAATCTCTTCTTTCATTTAATTTTCTCCTTATAATATAAAAAATTTATTGAAGAGTATGTAATAAATTAACTGCTTCATCTGCAGATATTTCCCCATTCTTAAGGGCATCTAAAATCTCAGTTCTGGAAGGGGTTTGCATCTCATTAGTCAAGCCAAGTGCTGTTAATAATTTATCTAACTTATTTTTTACAGTAGGATAAGAAATACCTATTCTTTCCTGAACTTCCTTTATATTTCCACGTGAGCGAAGAAAGGTTATCAGGAATTCGCGATCCTCTTCAGAAAGAGACATCAGTTTATTAATGGGAAAATTTCCCTGTACCGTTGTATTGCATTTAATACATTTTAATTCTGTAATATTCATCCTTGCATTGCAAGAAGGACAATTTGTCGGGATGTTAACCAAATGGATTACCTCCTATGAATATAATTTGATAAATATGTATTCTTATATTCATAATTATAATTAGAAAATAAATAATGTCAATATATAAATAAAAAATATTAATATATAAATAAATAATATTTACAAATTGATGATATTAATCAATATTATATTAATAATACTTGGATTATGAATATCTTAATATAAGATGTAATGAGATTTAATAATTGACAAATTTTAACCAGATGTTATCATATAGCAATAAAGCTATTTACTCAGGGAGAATTTATTATGGAGAGACTATCCAGGATTTATGACATGTTATCAGATAAGAACAGGCTAAGGATTTTAAAGCTATTGGAATATAAGCCAATGTGTGTCTGTGAATTAACTTATGTTCTTGGTATTCGCCAGCCTAGTGTTTCAAGACATCTTAGGAAGCTGAAAGAAACAGGATTGATTGATAGTCGGCAGGAGGGTCTTTGGAGTGAATATTATATTGATAACAGTGGAGATGAGTACAGCAGAATACTTATGAATATTTTAAGAGGATGGATAAATAATGACCCGGTGGTTGTTGAAGATATTAAAAAGGCAACACAATCATGTCGGGAAGTTCTTTGTACTAATCAAAAAAACACTAATCCTGTATAATATTGCAGATAGAATAGTTGTCATAATGTCATTCATTGTTTTAATAAAAAATGATTTAATTGCCTGGATGATAGTTTACAAATTAAGGAGATAAAGATGAATGGAAAAGTTTTAGCAGTCTGTTTAAGTAAAGAAAAAGGTACAACAAAAAAGCAGATTAAGTCCGGAACATTTTTAGAAGAATATGGACTACAGGGTGATGCTCATTCGGGAAATTGGCATCGTCAGGTCAGCCTGCTGGGGATTGAAAGTATTAACAAGATAAAAGCCAAAGGTTTTAATATAAAATTTGGAGATTTTGCAGAAAATATAACTACCGAGGGAATTGATTTACCCAAACTCCCAATAGGAACAAAATTAAGAATCGGAGAAAATGCTTTACTGGAAATTACACAAATTGGTAAATCATGTCATAATGCTTGTGAGATTAAGAAAAAAATAGGAGATTGTGTAATGCCCAGAGAAGGGGTATTTGCGCGGGTTTTAAACGGCGGATCAATACAAGCAGGGGATAGTATAACAATAACCAAATAGCATACAAAAACTAAGCAGGCTATCATTAGTAAAAACTCGGATACAGTAAACCATGATATATTTTTTAATTTAAAATACTACTAAAACAATAGTAATAATAATATTTAACAACAATTGGAAGGAAAATAAAACAGTTATCAGCATCAATTGAAAGTATTTTATTAAAAATATACAAGAAAAATGATAAAGGAGGAAGGAGTTAATGGATGTTTTATCAGCAATTGGAAATACGCCATTAATTAAAATAAACAGTTTAAGTGAAAATAGTAAGGTAAAGATATTTGGAAAATTGGAAGGAAGTAATCCTGGTGGCTCTATTAAAGACAGGCCTGCTTATTACATGATACAAAAGGCTGAAGAATCAGGAGAGTTAGATCATGATAAAATAATTCTTGAACCTACCTCCGGGAATACAGGAATAGCCATAGCTATGATTGGTGCAGCCAAGGGATATAAGGTAAAACTTTGTATGCCGGAATGCGTGAGTGTTGAAAGGCGTAGAATAATAGAGGCTTATGGTGCTGAAGCCATACTTACTCCTGCAGAAGAAGGAACTGATGGTGCTATCAAAAAAGCCCATTCTATTGTTGAACAGGAGCCACATAAATATTATATGCCCAATCAATTCAAGAATGAAAACAATTCCCTGGCTCATTATGAGACAACCGGACCAGAGATATTCTCTCAAACTGACGGAAAAATGGATGTATTTGTAGCTGGAATGGGTACAGGAGGAACATTAATGGGAATAGCAAGGTATCTGAAAGAAAAAAATCCGGAGATTAAAATTGTTGGTGTTGAACCGGTAGTTGGACATCATATACAGGGTCTTAAAAATATGCAGGAAGCAATAGTTCCCGAGATATTTGATTTCAGAAAATTAGATGAAAAAATAACTGTTACAGATGATTCGGCCTTTACAATAGCCAGGAAGCTTGCTACCAATGAAGGTGTTTTTGTGGGAATGTCAGGAGGTGCTGCTGTATATGGAGCGCTGGAAGTTGCCCGGGAAATAAAGGAGGGTACAATTGTTGTTATATTACCTGATAGAGGAGACAGGTATTTAAGTACAACTTTATTCAGGTCTATATGTGGAAAGTGTCCACCCTAAGTTAAGATAAATTTTTGTTGAAAAAGAACATTAGTCCAGTAAAAGAAAAACTAACCGAATACTTGCTCAAGAATATTAAATTGTTTTCAGAAAATTTTGAAATGCTAGTAGTGGCCGAAAGAAAATATTGTGTTATAGTTATAATAACAAGAATACAGTTTATGATTTTTAAAGAGAACAACCTGACATATTAATAACTTCTTTAACTATGTGAGATATCAGAACCAAGGTATACAATATGGTTAAAAGTAAATACACGAAATAGAAGAAAACAATATAAAAAACAAATATTAAGCAGGTGGGTAAAAGTGTCATCTGAACAAAAGACTCCTATATTATTTGGAGCCAGAACAATAAAAACGGGCATTGCGGTAACCATTTCTCTTTTTTTATCCCAGTATGTGCCATATTCCTTACCATTATTAGCAGGAGTGGCGGCAGTTATTTGTATGCAGCCGAGTATTACTGCAGGAATTCAAAAAGGCATAGTAAGAATAAAGGCAACGATTGTGGGGGGATTGACAGGGTTACTTCTGTATTACATGTTTGGCAACAATTTACTTGTAATCGGTGCCAGTGTAATTATTATTCTTTGGATTTGCCGCCATTTAAAATGGGAGGAAGGGATACCTTTAGCCGCATTAACTGTAATTGCAGCCATGTTGCAGGTTTCCGGTGAAGTTTTGCCTTATACTGCAGGGAGGGTTATTAGTACGCTTATAGGAATTATTGTTGCAACATTGATAAATATTGTGGTAGTCCCTCCACGTCATCATATAACTTTTCGACAGGAGATGCGTGATTTAACAGGTAGTTTCCCTGAGCTTTATTTAAAAGCAGTTGAAGCGTATGCTCAAAATAGACCAGACTACGCCAGACAGATTAAAGATAATTTAAATGAAATTAAAGATGGAATAGAAAGCTTGCGTCAGGAACTGAACCATTTAAAAGTCGGTACCCAGACTCCACTAGGCACTTATTTCGAGGGAATAGAACTAAAGGATTATGTTTTATTTAATCAGGGTGTACATTTTTTAGAAGATATTGTTGCCAAACTTCAGGATTTGATCATTATTGTCCAAAAATGTGATGAAAAACGCCAGAGTTTACAAGAAGAAGATGTAGATAGTGACAAATGTTATTCATCCGCGGAGTTTGCTGATCTTATGTCAACCTTGCAGAGATTAGCCCGAATGCTGGGACGTTTGCATGCCTGTGTTTTTCAGCTGGTAGGAGAACAAGAGATTGCCTTAATGCCACAAATAATTGAGCAATCTGAAGAAATTTACAAGTTAAAAGAATTATCACGACAGCGTCTCAAAAATTGGGAAGCTGAGTATATCAATAAAATGGATATTTTTTTGTTGATGTCTACTCACCGGGTTATCTTTGACCTGGAAGAGATAACCGGTGATCTGACTTCTTTTGCTAAAGATGCAGTAAGGGCAGCAACAAAAAATGAGAAAGAAATGAGAAAATAGACCTATTCATCCAGGAATTAAATTAAAAAAAGAAATTTTCTCAGCATGCCACCGCGCCTTATTAATGAGAATGTCCATGGAAAAAGAACAATAAGTTCCCTCTCCCCTCGGAGGGAGAGGGTTAGGGTGAGGGGGGAGAAATGAAAGAGGAGTATAAGTTATAAAATAAAGTTTTTGGTTATATGTATAGTACAATTTTAAAATTCAAAGAATAAAAAAAACATTTTTTGATAATTGCAATTTTTCACTGCATACTCAATAATGATGACTCGATACAATTTTTGTCATTGCCAGGAGCGAAGCGACGAAGCAATCTCATCCACTTATACCCGCAAAAGGTTAAAAGATAGATACAAAACTACAGACATCATTCGTTATTAAAATGAATGAAACGCAACGAAGAAATATCATATATTTTATTGTGAAAAAATTGCCAGAACACGTATGTATGAAGAGCAATATTGATGATTATGGAATTAAAAATTTCAAAAATATCTTTGCAGATAAATTATTTAAATAACATCATATCTTTTGCATACTTATAATTGATCAATTGTTTTACTTTTGTTTCTTTCCAGGCTTTTTCCTGATGTGAATATTCAGATATTTTTTCAGAAGTAAGAAATTTAAAACTTTTCAGGACTTTATTGATACTATTTATCTCTTCTTTGGAAAAGATAGATAAATTTGGCTTTTCCAAAGGCTTGATTGTTTCATACTCTTCTATACATTCCTCAGAAGAATTAACATAATCTACTTTGTAGGTAATATATTTATCGAATAATTCTCCTAATAGTAGTTCATGTTTTATTGGCGTAGGCCCATAATGGTTTTTCAGGTATTTTAATCCGCTTATGGAGAGAGTATAGTCATGAAAATGGATAAAGTCACAGTAAAATAATAATTTCATAAGTTTTGTTTTAAAGAGCCGATTAAATTTTAAGGCGAAGAATAGAATCATATTTACCATTTTTTCATAATTAAACTGAGTAAAACCACAATATTCGTCCAATACTTCATTAAAATATTTTTCTTCAATATTTTCTTCAATTTTTTTATCTATATCCTTAATCATGATATTTTGAATATTATTTTTAATTTGCAGATAATCCTTTTGATTTATTCTATCTTTGTTTTCTTCTAACAGTTTTTTCATATTATTGGGATTTTGCAATAAAACAAGATAATCATTATGAGACCTATCTTGTAAAGCCCCACTTTCATAACGATGAATGGTAATTTCACCCCAACCTAAAATACGAGAAAAAGCTCTCTGGCTTAACCCATATCTACCCCTAATATTTCTTATTTGTGCAGGTGTTAGTAGGCCTTTTTTCTTGCGATATTGATTGTAAATTTTTTCTAAGTTTTCATCTTCCAACTTTTCGTCAATCATCTCTTGATTATTAGCCATATTAATTCGAACTTTTTCCGTTATTTCAATCGGTTCGCCTTTAACTTCATAGGTAGCTTTTTTTTTAATAATTTTAGTATTATTTTTATTAATTACCATTTTTCATTACCTCCTGGAGATAGAAAAGAGAATTTTCATTTAAAAGGAAATTTCATAGGATATTTTGCAATATGGAAAGATATGCAAATTACTTCTTCGTTTTTTTTGTTTTCCCTTATTTTTAATTTAATGTATATTATTTTGTTTTGGATGCTTTTACCAAATATCCAAATTGATTCGTCTTTATAATATACTTGATCAAAATCTTCTATAGGCCCTTCTGAGTAATCCTGCGGCAGCAGACTTAGAAGTTCATCTTTTACTAGTTTATAATTTAAACCTAATTCAATTAATGTTTTCAGGTTTTCTTTGCGAGTACCCATAAATTCATAGTAACCTTGTGATATAATGTTTTTTATTTTAAATAAGATAAATTTAATAATTTCAATATTTGGCTGAATTTAATTATCCCCCAAATTTAAAATGTTATCATATGATAACA